>SLIC01000148.1 GCA_007135845.1 Candidatus Brevefilum sp. | reverse complement strand
GGCGCACCTGGCAGCGGACCTGCCGGGATATTGATCTGAACACCATCTGCCGGTTCGGGCCAGACTGCCCATCCCAGCAGAATCAAACCCAACACCAGGAAAGCCAGGCTGAATGTGTAAAGGAATTGACTGAGACGATTGCCTTTATCGTAGGCATGCTTCCCATGGAAGAACTTGGTTTTCATCCCAACCACACCAGATAAACCATGCTAAGAAAGAATACAGCCGAAATGATAACGGCAGTCACAGCCCACTCCCAGCGCATTGCAACATATAGGCCAAAGGGCAGTGTTAATTGCAAAATCAAAAGGGTGGCCCTCAGTTTTAATTTACCGCCATTATTTTTCTTCAAAAACTTGTTTCCAATGGACATTTGTTTACAAATAACGCCTTTAGTTTCCTAGCCCAATAAATTGATGATCCAGGCAGCCAATGACACGATGGCAATTGGTATTAACCCGTATCCGATTATTTTCCGCATCACATTGCCCTCTTCACCAGCCAGACCTACTGTGCTGCAGCCTACAATCACCTTGGCAGGTGCCAGCACGCTCCCAACGGATCCACCCGCAGTTTGCGCTGCTAAAATCAAAGGGACTGAAAGGTTCATTAATTCTGCGGTGTTTTGCTGCAGTACACCGAACAAGACGTTGGAATTGGTATTGCTGCCGGTGATAAAGGCGCCCAGGGCGCCGATCAGGGGTGCAACCAGCGCGTAAAAGTCCGGGCCGATGCTGGTGCTGAGACCTTCTGCCAGTAAAAAGGTCATCCCGCTGTGGAGCATAATCGATGCCACACCGACCATGGCCAGAATACCCAGGCTGGAATTGACGCCGCTGCGACCGACCTGGTTCCAGACACGCTTCAGCGCGCCAGGCTGCAGGTAGCCAGTGAGTCGATAGATAATTAATGATAACACACAAGCATACAGCAAGATTGCCCCGGGGTGTCCAAAGAGGTTGATCACCCGGCCGGGGCCAGCGGGGGTGACCCATCCAAAGCGTGTGGCGACCTGCGGGAAGTTGAGGGTGAGCCTGACCTGGCCCATAAACTCACCCACAGGTCTGATCAGGTTGACGGCAAATGCCAGAATCACCAGCAGGGCATAGCCGCTCAATGCGACCACCAGCGATTTACCTGCATCCTGTCCCACTTCGGGGGTGGCCAGCTCGGTCAGGGCTTTGGGATGTGAGCGATCCGGGTGCGAATTTCGATATGCGGGCAGGCGCAGCAGCAGGAAGCCGACCACCAACCCCACGATACCAGCACCAGTGGTTCCCAACGTCCACATCCCATTGGTTGCCAGCAGGTACTGTGTGATGCCCATCACAATGGAGAGCACCAGCACTGGGGGAACAGCTCGTTTGAGGCTTTTCCAACCGTTTCCGATAACGGCCACCAGCAGCCCGGCAGGAAAACCCACAATCCCCAGCAGCAAAGCTGAATAATGTGCCACCCCGCCAGGATCGATTCCCGTCACAGCCAGCAGGGTCTGGAAAGAGGTCGCCAGTGACCCAAAGGTGACAGCCCAGGTGTCACCCAGAGAGGCCATGGCTACGGCCTGGATCGGTGTGAATCCAATGGCAACAAGCAGCGGCGCGCATACCGCAACAGGCACCCCGAAGCCACCGGTACCCTGGATAAACGTGACCATTAACCAGCCGATCAACAGAGACTGCATCACCCGATCTTCGGTTAACTTGGGCAGTGCCCGTCCGATCATCCGAATGGCACCGGCTTCATTGGATATATGATACAGGAGCAGGGCTGTCCAGATAATATAAAACACATCCAGGGTCAGTAAGATCGCTCTGATCTGGGCAACGGCCAGCAGTTCAAAGTCTGCTCCAAAAAATAAGGCTGCCACGATAACGGCTGCCAGCCAGCCCATACCACCAGCCCGCGCTCCCCCAGCGCGGAATACCAGCATCATGATTAAAACCACCAGCACTGGCGTGAACGCCAGCAGCCAATTCCAAAGAGAGAGTGTGAGGATCATTATCCTGTCATGCTTTCCATGATGGTCTCAGCAGGCGAAGCTCAGGGAGCCAGGCTGACCAGTTCACCGGTATAGGTAACAGATGCTGATAAACCAGGCGCATACCCCGGCTGCCCACCACCAACGAAAATGGTGAAGGATCCGGGTTCGACGACCCAATCGGTGTCCTTGTGGTCCTGGGTGTCGTTCTGAGTGGTTGCTTCGAAGTCCTCAGCAGATCCTTCGTAGACGACCGCATATTGGCGGGGTTGAATCTCAAACCTGAGGTATTCGACAGCACCTGGCGCCAGGTGAACACGCTTGAAGCCGACCAGACTGTGGAGCGGCACGGGAACTGAGGTAGAGTCTTGGCGCAGATACACCTGGACGACTTCATCCCCGGCGACTTCGCCCGTGTTCTTCACCTCGCAGTTCACCCACAGGACTTCGGGGTTATGCATTTGTTCGGGACTAACGGTTAAGTTTTGGTAAGAGAAGCTTGTATAGCTGAGACCGAAACCAAAGGGGTAGAGAGGTCTGCTGTCTGAGCTGTCAAAATATCGGTAAGTGCGGCCGGCCATGCGATAATCCTCAAAGGGCGGCAGTTGATCTACAGATCGGTAGAAGGTCACTGGCAGCTTGCCGCCCGGGTTGGTATCACCAAACAAAGCCTCGGCAACAGCCCGACCCCCCGCCTGCCCGGGGTACCACGCTTCCAAGATGGCTGGGACGTGTTCATCTGCCCAGTTCACCGCTACTGCGCTGCCATTAAGCAGTACCAGGACGACTGGGGTACCGGTGGCGACGACTGCCTCCAGCAATGCTTGCTGCTCACCAGGTAGGTCCAGCGTGGTGCGGTCACCATGGCTTTTTGCACCTCCCCGGAGACCCTCTTCCTGACCTTCCTCGCCTTCGATTCGTTGGGAAAGCCCCAAGACCACTACAGCCACATCTGCGTTGCTGGCAATACTGACTGCCTCAGGGAAGCCATCCTGCCCCGGGTTTAAAATATCACAGCCATGGGCAGACCAAACTTTTGTAGAGTACGGAATTGTGTTTCTGATTCCTTCCAGTACCGTTATGAAATCGGAAGGCGTTCCATAATAATTGCCGAACAAAACCAGTGGATCATCTGCATTTGGTCCAATCACGGCGATCTTTTCCAGGTCTTTGCTGAGTGGGAGGAAGTGGTCCTCATTCTTTAACAGCACGAGCGACTGTCGGGCTACCTCCAGCGCTAATGCCTGGTTGCGAGGGCTGTCATTTGCCTCGATTGGGATGCTGGTGTAGGGCACGTTTTCGGGGGGATCAAACATCCCCAGCCGACAGCGGATTGTAAACAGGTATTCCAGGGCCGTGTCAATCTCATTTTCTGAAAGCCAGCCATGACCGACCGCCAGCAGCAAGTGCTCATAGGTGCAGCCGCAGTTGAGGTTACAGCCGGCCTGGACAGCGATTCCGGCGGCTTCTTCAGGGGTCTCAGCAACCTGGTGGTGTTTGTAAATATCTCGAATGGCGCCGCAATCCGAAACGATGTATCCTGTAAAACCCCAGTGCTGGCGCAGGACTTCTTGCAGTAAGTAGGGGCTGGCACAGCATGGTTCGCCGTTGACGCGGTTGTAGGCACCCATCACGCCAGCCACATCTGCCTCCCGCACCAGGGCTTCGAAGGCGGGCAGATAGGTCTGCAGCAAGTCGCGTTGACCCACCTGGGCATCAAAGTGGTGCCGGTCAGCTTCCGGCCCGCTGTGGACGGCGAAATGCTTGGCACAGGCGGCTGTTTTCAGGTAATGGGGGTCATCACCTTGCATCCCACGCACAAATTGAACGCCGATTCGGGACGTGAGGTAAGGGTCTTCGCCATAGGTCTCCTGCCCGCGTCCCCAGCGTGGGTCACGAAAGATGTTGATGTTGGGTGACCAGAAGGTCAGCCCGGTATAGCGGGAATAATCTCCACGGCGCTGGGCTTCGTGATGTTTGGCGCGTCCCTCATCGGATATGGCATTGGCCATACGAAAGACGAGCTCCTCGTTCCAGGTGGCAGCGATGCCAATTGCCTGGGGGAAGACGGTGGCGGTTCCAGCCCGGGCGACCCCATGGAGTGCTTCATTCCACCAAGGGTATGCAGGGATGCCCAGCCGCTCGATGGCCGGAGCCTCGTCCATCATCTGCGAGACCTTCTCCGCCAGGGTCATGCGGGAGATCAGGTCCTGAGCACGTGCCAAAGGGGGGAGATGCGGGTTTCGAAAGGAAGGTTGGGTTTTATTGGTGTTGGTCAAAGCGAGCTCCTTCTTAAAGGTCGTGATGACATTATAAACGACAATATTGTGAATGGTGAAATGTGAATAGGGAATAGGTATTAGGCGATTAGGCGATTAGGTGATTGGGTAATTAGGTTGTAAGGAATTGATCGCGCTGAGTCTCTAACTACGATTGCGTTGGGTTCCAATATCGATTGCTGGGCGCTCCTGATCCAGCGTAAGTTAGTAAAGAAAATATTAGCGATTTTCTGCATCTTCACAAGATCATAGATAATGGTAAAATTAGTGCTGAACTTGGGGCAGTGGCGGAATGGCAGACGCAACGGACTTAAAATCCGTCGGTAGTAATACCGTGTGGGTTCGACTCCCACCTGCCCTATG
>SLIC01000008.1 GCA_007135845.1 Candidatus Brevefilum sp. | reverse complement strand
ACCACTGGTCAACTCATCCAGGTCAATATCCGCTTTGCGCTCCACTTCCAAATTTTGAAGTCCCCGCAAGGCTTCGATATCCAGGGGACGCCCTTCAACAATCAACACATCACCCGCGGCCAACTGCAAGTCTGGCTCTGGCAGATGCCAATCCTCACTGGCAGATTCCATTGGACCGCCATTACGCAAGATCCTCAAAACCGTAATTCCATACACAGCACCCAGCTGGCTCTCGACCAGGGTCTTGCCAACCAGGGAAGAATCATCAGTGATCTTTAAAGAAAGCAGGCGTTCATCCAACAAGTATTTAGAAACCTCACCGGTGGGAAGCCAGTTCAAGCCAGGCTGATCTTCAAATGCAGTGATTTTCTCCTTTGGACCCTGGATCAGCAGGCGATCACCCTCATTGATCACCAGGTTCTGCAGGTTGGTTCGCCTGACAATCTCACCTTTTTGAATACCCAAGACATTTACCTGGTAATTCTTCCGCAGGTCGATCTCGTACAGGGTCTTTCCAGCAAAGGGAGATTCTGGTGTGATCAACAGCTCTGCCAGCCCAACATCGCCAACCAGCAAGGTTTCCACCACGGGGCGTTCATCATCCACCAGGAACAACGGGCATTCGCAGATCTCATCGATCTGGTCTAATCGACCCAGCACCAATAAACGATCACCGCTTTCTAAAACCGTGTCGGTTCTCGCCCTGACACGCTGACCGTCCTTGCGCAAAATGCTCAATACCGATAAACCCAATACCCGCCCGATGCGGCTTTCTGCCAGGGTTTTTCCAACCAGCGGGTTATCCTCAGGTAAGATCAGCGTTGCCAAACGCTCCTGCAGTGCATACTGGTCCTGCGGAATACTCCCGTTGGCTGGGTCAGCAGCAGTTAAAGGTCTGGGTTGTTTTCGGTCGGGTAAAAAGCGCCGCCCGATCAACACCATATAACCCACGCTGATCACCAGGATGATTAACCCCCCGGGTGCAAAATCAAAGATCCCCAACGGCCTGAACTGTGCCTCTCGCAGGGCATCCCGCACCACCAGGTTGCTGGCTGTGCCAATCAACAGAATCAGGCCGCCGTGTAAAGCGCCATAAGCCATCGGCAATAACAAGCGCGAGGGAGGGCGTTTGGTGCGGCGGGCGATCTCCAATGTGATGGGCAGGAACATGGCCGCCACACCAATATTGTTCATGATCGATGAAAGCAGCGCGGTGACGCTCATCAAAATGGCGATCAAACGGCCTTCGCTTTCCCCGGCGAATTGCAATAATTTGGCACCGATCAGGCTGGAGATCCCCGTGCGCGCCAACCCGGCCGAAAGGATAAACATCGCCCACACGATGATCACCGCCGGGTTGCTGAAGCCCGACAGCGCCTGTGTCGGTGAGACCAGCCCCGTCAGCGCCAATGCAACCAGCACAAACAGCGCCGTCAGGTCCATACGGATCCAACCGGTGGCAAATAAGACGATAGCTGCGATCAGGATGATGACTAAAAGGATAATCTCAAAGGGCATTAACGACTCCAAACGGATTGCTGCTCAAAGTGTGCTTCAAAATAACTACTGAATAGATTATACTCACAACCAGCCTCCCCCCGAAGCCAAACTTGTCACAATTCAATCCTGAGACACCTTTTAGCCATATGAAGCCTGATTCCTGTTAAGAATGAAACGATATTTAAACGCTGAGTGTTATTTCAATTGAGAACAGGCTAATCCCAAGAAAAAACGAAACGATTATTAAACTCTTGATATGTTAAAGTATCACTAAACAAGACTGTTGTCAGATAAGGAGATTCACCATCGTCATGAAACAATGTGAGGAAAATTTATTCTAGTCCATGCGCTGGTTGGTTCACTGCCATCTGTGTCCAACCGGGGTTAACAACCACCAATACCTGCTTAACGGGTTCAAACCCTTGGCACAATCCTGTAGGCGTTGCAAATGTTATCCAAAAAACACAAACAATAAAGAATGAAAGTGATGCAAAACTTATTTCTCGTTTTACCATTAGGAGTGATTTTTATATTAATGCTTCCGCCTATCAAGGCTCATGTTGTAATCGCCGGATTCGTGGGTGGCGTACTCGCAATAATCATCGGTCGGTTGTGCATTGGACAGGCGACTGAATTGTTCTTATCCGGTGTGTCAGAATTATACGCAATTGCTCCAATCATATTGTTTCCTACCCTGGCTTTTGTGCTATCTAGAGCAGGAGCTATGGAGTCTGCGCTTTCTTTAGCAAACAAAGCGTTCAATGGAAAAACCGAAATAATTGTTCCACTGATGGTGCTTTCTTCAGCTTTAGCAACCTATGCTTCTGGAACAGGTGCTGGAAACATTATCATTTCAGCGCCTTTGATTTTATCCGCTGTAGGCTTTTTACCCCTGGTTGTTGGCGCATTAAGTGTTGCGTCTGCTGCTGCGTGGTCTGTCTCGCCAGCAGCTGCCGAAACAGCCATTATTGCTGATGCCATGGGTCTGGAAGTCATTGAGTACGTTTCATTTATGCGTCCTTACGCGCTAATCATGTGGGGCTTATCTTTAGTGATGTCCTATCATGGTGTGAAAATCGCACAAAAGCAAGGTAACCTTTTGCTTGATGTCCCACCAGTATCACAAACAAGAATATTCTCTACCCAGCAAGAAAAGGCATTATTAGGCAATCCTTATTCAACAGATTGGGCCAGAACAACACCTTTTATTGTTTTGTTGGTATTAATATTCTTGTCTCCCATTCTAAACAATTGGCTCCAAACAGAAGTATTTACACCATTTACAATCCCGTTTATTGTATTAGCTCTTGCAGCCATTTTAATTAAAATTCCACTTAATGACCTGGCTGTTGAATTTATTGAGAGTGGTAAAGTTATTCTCGGCATTCTCTTCATGGTAGGCTTGTTTATCGGATTTACAAACATGCTTAACCACATTGGCACATTCGAAATAATTGCCCATATTCCCGGCGTTCTGCCCAGGAGCCTGTTAGGCATTAGTGCATTATTTGTTGGCTTTTTAATTGCCATCCCGGCAGGGACTTATACCACTGCAGTGCTTATCATAATTGTTCCGATAATGCAGGCCATTGGTCTTAACCCGATGCTTTATGGTTTTTTAACGATGATTGTTGCACAAGGTGCAATGATGTGCCCCGCCCAGGTCAGTGTTGCGGCTTCGTCATTTGGTTTCAAAGCTTCAATAACAAAAATAGTAGCTAACAATGCCAAAATCGTACCCTTTTCTGGCCTAATAGTCATCATAATGGCATTGATCGTGGCAGGGTTCTAATAGTAGATCAAATAACACGTAATATCGATTCTGATTTGATGCCGGGTGTATACGGAATTTTTCTCATTCTTAGAATTAAATGCAAAGCATCTATGTGCTTATTGATGATTTCTTTATTAATCAGATTTAGTAGGTCGGCAGGATTGTTTAATGGGTGTAAAAGTTCGAGTTCAACAGATAATAACCTCAACTTAACTTTTAAACCTTTTCAACTACAGAAAAATGAAAATCAAGTACCTATTAAACGATTTTTAAACGATCCATATGCTAAGGTATCTCTAAACAAGACCACTTTTAGAAAAGGAGATGTATGATGTTCAAAAGATTAGGTATATTATCAATTCTTATTGTCCTGGCGCTGGTGGGTTCAGTGCCAGCCGTGGCCGCCCAGGGTGGCCCTCCACCCGACCGGGGTGAAAACCGGGTTGAAGCCCTGGCCACCGGAAGTATCTGGATTGATGGTGATATCCATGTCAACTTCAATGCTCGTGCTGGGGATTTTCTTGAAGAAGGTGTTGCTGGTTTTGAGGAACCTCATTATGCGGCAACAGGCCATCTATTCTGGCGTGAAGATGGAAAAATAAATCGGGTCAGTGTTGACAGATTGGCATTCCAGTGGTGGCCACTTATGTTTGGTCCAGATTGTACGCTCATCAGCGGCATTGTATACGATGGTCCCAGGGCAGTTGTAGAAGAAGGAGAATATACACTCCGGCTCTGCTTTATCGTTTGTGAAACCGTTAGTGAACTTGGATCTGATATAGCCGGACAGTGGAACGGGGATTTCTTCTTCGTCAATATCATCCGTGGCAATTTCTTCATCAAGGATTAACCCCACCCAGGTAATGACCATCACGTGGGAGGATACCCACAATCATCCTCCCCCAAAAATTACCCCGGTCACACATCTGACCAGCCACAACACAAACACAAAATAGTAAGAGGCCTAGCCAGGGGGTCAGGCCTCTTTTTTATCCCCACCATCTCTTAAACCATACAGCAGACCACTTCCTTAATAACCACAAACTTACGCAGGTTGTTTCCCTCGCCCACCATGCGTACCTCTCTCATTTCAA
This sequence comes from Candidatus Brevefilum sp., assembly GCA_007135845.1. Next base: position 264 of record SLIC01000008.1, on the reverse strand, counting down.
TCAGTGCCTGGCTGATCCGAAAATCAGCAGGGGTTCCATCAAGGCGCTGGCATACTGTGTGTAGCTTCCTTCGACGAGATAGCGAGTAAGCCTTTCACCCTGGCAGATAACACTTTGCCCAATGAGACGCGATTTAAACGCTTGGTTTGTTATAGTATCTCTAAACAAGACCACGTTTAGAAAAGGAGATGTATGATGTTCAAAAGATTAGGTATATTAGCAATTCTTGTTGTCATGGCGCTGATGGTTTCAGTGCCAGCCGTT
>SLIC01000286.1 GCA_007135845.1 Candidatus Brevefilum sp. | reverse complement strand
GGCCTGGGTATGCTGATCATGAACAGCTATCTGAAGGGAGAAGGCTTACAACGGGCAGCCGGGGTGGTGATTGGCATTGGGTTAGCGTTGTTCGTGTTCTTTGGCATTCTGTTCGAGATCATCCTGGATATTGCTGGTTCAGATGTTCAGAGCGGCATTTTCCTGGGCGCAGGCTTGATCCTCTTAGGTATTTTCGTGGTTTTTAGCCGTGCCCTCTTCACCAAACGAAAACGAGCCGAACCTGTGGCGACTCCTGATGTTGTTGACGCCTCTTTTAAGGAAAGTGAGCAACCTTCACCGGAATATACCAGTGCATCGAAGACGCTGCCTGATGATGCCAGTTTCACCCGCCTATTTTTTAAGAGTGTGGGAGAGGTATTTCTGTTAATTGGAGATGCCTGTGATTTACGGATCGAGGGAGATCCGCAATTGGTTGACAAAGTGGTCACCCAATGGGAGGGTGACGAATTGAAGATCACTTATGCCGCGAAAATTGAGGATTGGACAGGGTTCCAATGGGTGAATGCTGAAAGCCGCCTCAGGTACTATGTCACTGTCAAAGAACTTGAGCAGTTGCACATGGGCGGCGCCGGTGTGATTCGGGCTGATGGCCTGAACGGCGATTCGCTTAAAGTAAACCATGCGGGCATTGGTGCCCTGACCCTCAAGGGACTTCAATATCGTGAATTGGACGTAATTCTGGGAGGTTTGGGAGAAATCCGTGTTGATGGACAGGTTGATGCGCAGTTTGTTGAGCTGAGTGGTGGGGGTAGTTACCATGCAGAGAATCTGCACAGCCAGGAGGCCGATATCAATCTAACCGGCGCAGGATCAGCACGTATTTGGGCGGAATCAACATTGAAAGCAAGGGTTTCTGGCGCGGGCAATATTGCCTATAAGGGCGAACCCCAGGTTGATCAAACCATTACAGGCTTAGGTGGAGTCAAGCCCCTGTGAACCTGCTTAAGGATGCTGCATGATATATACACTGACGCCTAATCCCAGTGTAGATCGCTCACTGACCACGGCAGAGATCCGGTTTAATTCCGTTTTACGCAGCCAGGGCGTCCGCTTGGATTGGGGGGGTAAGGGATTTAACGTTTCGCGGTCATTGCAACAAATTGGGATTGACTCAATTGCCATGGGTTGGGTTGGCGGCGGCACAGGAAAAATGTTGGCGGACGGCCTGCAGGGATTGGGCATCCAAACGGACTTTGTGTGGGTGGAACAGGATACTCGCACGAATACGATGATCATCGAAGCGGAGGGGGCCTGGCACATCAAGGTCAACGAGCCAGGCCCATCAATTTCTCGTGATGATATTGAACATTTGCTGCTCAAAGTGGAGGGATATGCCCGCAGGGATGACCTGTGGGTGCTTTCGGGCAGTCTGCCGCCGGATGTGCCTGATGATTTTTATGAAAATTTGATTATGCTCTTTCATGAGCGGGGGTCGCGGGTTTATCTCGATTCTAGCGGCAGAGCCTTGCAGCTCGGCTGCCAGGCCGCACCGCACCTGGTAAAGCCCAATGTGTTTGAGGCTTCACAGGTGGTTGGTTTCTCGATTGATGACCTTGAAGACGCGCAACGAGCAGCCTTAGCTTTCTTGCGTTTGGGGATTGAATACTTTGCCCTGACCATGGGGGCTGACGGTTTGCTGTTAGCTTCGCAGTATGAGATGGTGTTTGCCTCACCACCAAAAATCCAAGTGCATAACACCGCCGGATCAGGCGATTCACTTTTAGCGGGGATCATTTATGCCCAGTCACGGGGCTTGGACCTGGTCGAGGTGGCTCGCTGGGGGGTTGCCATGGGCAGCGCCTCAACAGAAACCGAAGGGGTGAGTGAATTTGAAATTGATCGCGTTCAGGCGTTGCTGGGTGAGGTTGAGTCCCGGGTGATTAATGTGCTCTAGCATGAGCTGCTCAATCGCAAATCACTAGGATTGCTAAGAGGATAATGATCAGACCCCCGGGGTTTCCGCAACAATCTTGGATATTATTGATTGTCGTCTGAAATTGAAATTGTTCATCCAACCGAATGATTAAAGAAAAAACGTAGGTCACGTGTGGTGGCGCAGACACCCTTTGATCTCGCTGGTCCTTACAGGAGGCTTTGCACTCTCCTGACCAGCGAGTGGTTATGACCGCAGGTCTCCTGGTTCGGCTCATCGGAATAACAATCGGGCAGCTAATCAAGTGGAACTTTGATTCTGTTTGGTTTCCTAATTGCCTGGTACCTGATACCTATTACCTTTACAGTGCTCCGGTCAGGAGACCGTCGCAATCGGAGCGCAGCCACCCAGGATGCAAGAATTAGGTCTATTCCCCATTCCCTATTCACTAAACCACATGTTTATTAAAAAATCAGTTCAAAACCCGCTTGTTCTTTGATCAAAGCATCTTGCTCAGCGGCATCCATCGGTTGGAAATTCTCGCAGGCAGTCAGCACATTTTCCAGCAGGCGGTAATCCCCTGCTGTGCAGTAATGGGTCAGCTTGTGTGAGAGCACAAAGTTGATGTTGTTCTGGATAGTCGCCATGTCTTCAAAGGGGACGTACCAGGTATGATGAGTCTGTTCGCGGTCACCCCAGGGTTCCTTGCAGATGGCTTTGATCGTCATCACCCCGACATCATTTTCTTCGCAAGTGTCGAGCAATGCCAGGGTCTGGGTGCGGTATTCATCATTGGCTAACAGGGCGGGGTAGATCGGGAACAAGACACTGTCAAATTCAAACCGGCGCAGGGCTTCGATGAAAATAGCCGGTGTCTGCATGCCGTGCCCGGTGATGCCAATGAAGTGAGTCAAGCCCTGCTCGCGCATCTCGATGACACCCTCCAGCGAGCCGCCGGATTGGGTGCACTGGTCAAGCTCTTCCATGGATGTGATAGCATGCAGCTGGTAGAGGTCAAAGGCATCCACCTGAAGTTTCTGCAGGGATTCATGGAATTCATTGATCGCCCCTTGCTTGGAACGTTCCATGGTTTTACAGCCCAGGAAAAAATCATCGCGAATTTGGGACATCCACGGACCCAAGCGGCGCTCTGCCTGGCCATAAGAGGGTGCAATATCAATATGATTAACCCCGGCATCGATGACCTGCTGGACGACTTGGTCCGCTGCAGGCTGATCGAGCTTTCCCAGTACCGCACACCCAAAAATGGCCAGGGTGCTCATGTGATTGGTACGGCCAAAACGTCTTTTTTCCATTGTAACCTCCGGATAACTAAATCACGACCATCCCGCCAGGCCCTTGCCGCCGGCGAAATGTCGGTAAGGTATCTTCCCCTTCTGACTGTTTTGCTTCAGCCAGGAGCTGATCGACAATGTTGATTTCTTCACGGGTAGATTGGAAAGCTTCCAATTCTTCTAAACGATTGAGCAGTTGTTGGTACGCCTCGATAGTCAAAACCACACCTATTCGGCGGCCGTCCTTATCTACGAGATATTGTTCGTTCAGTGAAAGGTTTCTCATAAGCCCAATCTGTGCCTTGATTGTGGTGCAAAATGATCAAATGCACCAGTTTTCATATGCCGCGGTTTTTATCTTTTTTATTTTACCTGCTTTCCCCCGATCTGGCTTGTTGTCTTAGCAAGATTGTGAAGTAGGCGTTGTTGATGGCGTAAAAAATATCCCGTTGCAGGCTTACCTGTCTGCGATAACGGTCTGATTGGTGAAATATTTTATTAAGGGGTGAATGCATTATGCTTCAGGCTTTTTCCAGACAGAGATATGTGACCTGCTTTCGTCAGTGAATGGCTGGCGGGTCCATCCAGCCCATCGTTCAACTAAGGTCAGGTTTGCGAGTTGTGCCATCAGGTCGAGTTCAGAAGGCCAAACAAATCGAAATGGCGCAGAGAAGGTGCGAAGTTTACCAGATTCTTCCCAATAATGGTGTGAATAGACGATTTGGCGTGTGAAATCTTGATACTCATCAAAGCCAAATCGGGACTGGCTGATGTTGAAAACTCGCATGCGTTCACCTGGTGGCAACCGTCTAAGATCAGGAACACTGACCTCGATCACAAAATATCCACCAGGCTCAAGGTGAGCAGCGGCGTTTTTAAAGCAATCGACTTGCTCTTCCTGAGTGGTTAAATTCATAATTGTATTAAAAACAAGATAAACGAGACGAAAAGATCTATTGACCTTTGCCTTCGAGAAATCACCAACATGCGTGGTAACCTTCTCAGACCCTGGCTTGCTAAGAAGCTTTTTAAGCATTGGTTCAGAAATGTCAATACCATGAACTGACACGCCTCTTTCGCTTAGCGCTAGTGCAACGCGTCCTGTACCGATACCAAACTCGAGTGCAGCACCATCACCTACTAACGATTCAAGGAAGTCCACGTTTGGACCCAGGATGTCTGGTTGGAACATTGATATTGTGTCTTCGTCGTAATGTTGGGCAATCTGTTCATTAAAAACTATTGAATTCATTGTGCTTTCTTTTTTATAATGTTATTAGCTAGGATCCTATTTTGCATTGTTTTTTACGGACTTTGCCATAAAAAAACTCCCCGGTTTTCGTGTTCCGGGGAGAATGCTTTCTTGCGTAGTAATCTAACTGAGCCCGACGATGCGACCGGTTTCGAAATCGATATCGATGTCGTAATAGGCCGGGCGGGTGGGCAAACCGGGCATGGTGCTCATCGTGCCCAGCAGCGGGTAAAGAAAACCCGCGCCGATCGATGCG
>SLIC01000287.1 GCA_007135845.1 Candidatus Brevefilum sp. | reverse complement strand
CATGATGAACGCCGCACGGGCGCTCGTTTCTTCAGCCGGTCAGGTGCAGTAGGTTATGTACCAGGTGTCCGGGTCTAATTCGCCGATGCGTGCCTCCAGTTCAGTGATGGGAATATTGATGGCGCCAGCGGCCCGCAATGCTTGGAACTGTGCCTCACCCCGCACATCCAGCAATACAGCTTCTCCGTTTAAGGCGGCCTGGTAAGCTTCCGCAGGGGTTAAACGAGGAACCTGGTCTTGTGAAGTAACATTGCCTGGATTGGTAATCTGTGCCTGGCGGAGATTTTGAGCCAGGATCAGTCCACCGATGCTTAAAACCAGCACCAGCACAAATAAGACGATTGGTAATGTTGCGTTGTTTTTTCTTCTTCTTGATCGCATAGGTCTACTTTCTTTCTAATAAGCACATTTTGTGTACTGGGTTTATGCTTGATTTTGCCAGGTGAAGCGTTTGAGCCGGACACTGTTGGTGACGACAAAAATGCTGCTAAAGGACATGGCACCGGCTGCCAGTATGGGGTTGAGAAGCCCCAGTGAGGCTGCAGGTATTAAGATGGTGTTATAAAAGAACGCCCAGAAAAGGTTTTGTTTGATTGTGCGCAGAGTCTTTCTTGAAAGTGCGATTGCTTTCGGTACCCCGCGTAAATCACCGCTGATCAGCACGACCGGTGCGGAGGCCATGGCGATATCTGTGCCGGTGCCGATGGCGATGCCAATATCCGCCTGGGCCAGAGCTGGGGCATCATTGATACCATCACCGACCATTGCCACGATCTGTCCTTCTTCCTGGAGCTTTTTAATTTCATTGGCTTTATCGCCGGGCAGAACCTCTGCCAGTACAGTGTCGACATTGATTTGTCTGGCAATTGCATTAGCTGTGCGGGTGTTGTCACCTGTGACCATGGCGACTTTTAGTCCCATGTTGTGTAAAGCATCAATCGCTTCTATAGATCCTTCTTTGATGGTATCGGCAACACCAATCACACCCGTTATTTGATTGTCAATGGCGACCAGGATGGCTGTATTACCTTCTTCTTCGAGTTGTATCAAATCACTTTCCATCGTATCGATTTGAATATCGTGGGTTTCCATCAAGCGCCGGTTACCTACGAGCATTATTTGTCCATCGACTTCAGCCTGCACACCATGACCAGCAACGGCAGAAAATCCCTGGGGCTCGGAAAGAGCCAGTCCCCGGGCATTGGCTTCAGCCGTGATCGCTTCACCCAGGGGGTGTTCACTGCCTTTTTCAACCGATGCTACCAACCTGATAAAGGCATCCTCATCAGCATTAAAGCCTGAAAGCAGGACTTTGGTAACAGCTGGCTGACCTCTTGTGATTGTACCTGTTTTGTCAAGGACAACTGTGTTGATATCCCCTGCGCGTTCTAGGCTTTCACTCTTTTTGATCAGAATTCCCATTTCAGCGCCTTTGCCTGTGCCGACCATTACCGCTGTGGGTGTTGCCAGACCCATCGCACAGGGACAGGCAATGACCAGCACCGCAACAGTGTTGATTAATGCCCGTGTGAACAGGCTGACCTGTGCATCAGTACCCAGTGGCACCAGGAAATACCATACCAAGAAGGTGACCGTGGCGATCACGATGACCACTGGTACGAAAATGGCTGAGATTTTGTCCACCAGGTTTTGAATGGGGGCTTTGCTTGTTTGTGCTTCTTCGACCAATTGGATGATTTGCGCCAGGACGGTTTCCTTACCGATTTTGGTGGCTTCAAATTTTAATAATCCCAATTTATTGATCGTGCCCCCGATGACTTCATCGCCAGCGGTCTTTTCAACCGGCATTGATTCACCAGTCAGCATCGATTCATCGATACTTGAGCGGCCATCAACGACAATGCCATCCACGGGGATTTTCTCTCCGGGGTGAACAAGGACCAGGTCCCCAACATCCACTTCGTCAACGGATACTTCGATCTCGATGCCGTCACGGACGACATAAGCCTTACGGGGACGCAGGTTCATCAGTTTGCGAATGGCGTCGCTGGCACCGCCCTTGGCTTTTGCTTCCATGTACTTGCCTAATTTAACCAGGGTGATGATCACGGCTGAAATTTCGAAGTATACATGGTGCATATCACCCGGGATCATGCCCAAGGTTATTGGAATGGAGTAGAAGTAAGCGGCTGATGTGCCCAACGCGACCAGGACATCCATGTTGGCTGAGCCATTGCGCAGGGATTTAAACCCATTAACATAATACTGCCAGCCAACATAAAACTGCACCGGGGTTGCTAAAGCCCAAAAGAGATACGTAATCCAGGGCGCATGGGCAATCTGCATGGGTAGCAGTCCAAAATCGCGGCTCATGGAAAGGATGAACAACGGCACAGTGAAGATCAAGCCGATGATGAGCATACGTTTTTGTTCAGCAATTTCTTTTTTGCGGGCTTTTGCTTCGGCATCATCGACTTGAATGTCCGCTTCGAGCAGGTCAAACCCAGAAGCGCGAATTGCCCGCCGCAGATCATTCTGACTGATGACCGTTGGAACATACTTGATCAATGCTTTTTCAGTGGAGAGGTTCACATTTGCTTCAATGACACCTTCCTGGTTGTTGAGGGCTTTTTCTAACCGCAATACATCTGATGAATCAGATAGGTTTTTGATGCCCAAAACAGCTTCACCCATGGCGACATGGTATCCAGCACCTTCAATGCGCTTGATGAATTCGTATAGGTTTGCCTTTTTCGGATCATAGGAGACGGCTGCGCGTTCTGATGACAGGTTTACATTGGCGGTTTCAACCCCATCGACCTTCTTGAGGTTTCGCTCTACTGTAGCCACACAGTTGGCACAGGTCATCCCTAAAATGGGGAGGGTAAGGTGTTTTTGATCGGTCATTGTTGTGTGTTGTGCTCCTTGGGTTATTCGACAACTGGGTAATTGATCTCAGTCAGGGTGTCTCTCAAAATCTGCTCAGTGGCAGGTTCGTCAAATGAGACGGTTACCAACCGTGTTTGCGCATCGGCATCGACCTTAGAAACACCTTCAATTTCTGAAAGTTCCATAGAGATGGTATGGGTGCAGTGATTGCACGAGATATTGGGCACAGAGAATGTTACTGATTTCATGATTAAACTCCTTTAATTTTTTATACTTTATTGGCTGTTTCAAACACTTCAGTGATTTCGTTTAACACCCGGGTTCGTTCTGTGGGGTCATCACCTTGAATTGCGGTCAACAAGCAGCTGTTAAGATGATTGTTAAGTATATTGGCGCTGATTTTGTTCAGTGCCGCCTGCACAGCCTGAATCTGGCCGATGATATCAATGCAGTACTTATCATCCTCAAGCATGCGTTGAATGCCGCGAATGTGGCCTTCAACAATCTTCAGGCGTTGGATGTTTTCACGATGGTCATGTTTCATATTTTCTCCTATCCCCCCCCACGGGGGGTGGGTCATAAGCATATAAATATTACCAGAAATGTCATAATATGTCAAATGGTTTTGTAAAGCAAACACAGTTGATTTGTGATATGGGTGGGTAAATCGTATAAAGCCTACAGAATGCTAATCTGTTGGGTACCAACTTGATAATCTTGAGCTGAGGCAAAATGCTATGGGATACCATGATCCATTCAACATTCACTTTTCATAAGTCACCATTAACAATTCTTTCTTCACCCCTTCCCCAAGACAGTATAATAATGCTCTGTTGGTGACCTGTATCTGAATGCACTGGAGACTTATTGGATGAAAGAGAAACAGCTAGGGATTATAACCATGGTGATTGCTTCCCTTGGGCTTGGAATTTCCGTGTTGTTTATGAAAGTGATCCCTGATTTCACTGGCATGCCCCCGCAGCATGTTGCCATTTGGCGGTTTTCCATTGCTACCCCTCTCTTGTGGTTGATCCTCAAGCGGCAGCGTCCCTCCAAACGTTTGATTCCTGATCGTCCTAAGCGGTTTCTGTTATTGGGATTGGTTTTTTCAATAGCCAGCTTTTCTGCTATTTTCTCATTGCAACGCTTGTCCTCCTCAGTATATGTGATCCTGGTCAATATTTATCCATCTCTGGTTGTGATCTTTGCCTTGTTGACCGGTAAAAGCGTGCCAAAGTCATTTTGGCTTGGTTTACCTTTAACCCTGATTGGCATTTTCTTAACTTCATATGAATTTGGTGCTGCACTCACGATTGATCCCATTGGAATGATCATCACTATGGTCAACGCGCTGGCACTGGTTGTCTACATGGTATTAAGTGAAAAAGCCTTCACGAATATGGATGACCCATTTTTAGGAACCACTGGTGTGATGAGCGGGGCATTCATGGTAGGGATATTATTAATACCGGTCTTAGGTGTCAGCACACCAAACACTTTGCAAGGATGGATTTACCTGGTTTCCTTCAGTGTTTTTGGGACACTGATGCCAATCCTGTGCATGAACATCAGTCTGGGCTTACTGGGTGCCGCCCGTGGATCGGTTATTGTTACGCTGCAGCCAGTACTCACAGTCATCATGGCGATGGTTTTCTTAAATGAAACATTGTCGCTGCAACAATGGTTTGGTGGTGGGTTAGTGATCTTGGCGATCGTTCTTTTACAGCGGAGCCCTGATCGACCTGGTAAACCTGCGGCAGGTCTTCACAGTAAGTCATACGCTGCGATTGGTGACTGCCAATCAAATGTGTGATTCAAGTGATGTTTGCGAAACTACCGGTATAATCTTCAGCAAAACGGAT
>SLIC01000010.1 GCA_007135845.1 Candidatus Brevefilum sp. | reverse complement strand
TCACCAATGCCTCGTTCTTTTTACAGGGCAAAGCGGACCAGTTTGCCACCGCCAGGCCGGCTGATCGTAAGCGTATTCTCAGCAATATTCTTGGCTTAGAAATTTGGGAATCTTACCGGGATGCTGCCAGCCAGCAGCGCAGGGATAAGGAAAAGGAGGTCAAGGCGCTTGATGGACGGTTGAGTGAAATCCAAACTGAGTTAGATGAGGAACCCCAGCGAAAGGCACGCTTGGCGGACTTGCAGGCGCGACTGGCTGAACTCACCAAGCAGCGCCTGGAGCGAGCGGCCATTCTGGAAAACGTACGCCGCATGCGGGCATCACTGGAAGAGCAAGCCAAGATGCTGGCGACCTACCAACCCCAAATTGAGAGCACCACCAACAACCGTGAGCGGATTCAATCGACTTTGGACCAACGCCAGGAAGAGAAGACTGGGTATGAGGAGATCCTGGGTTCGGCTGAGAAAATTGAGGCTGCCTATAAGGACTGGCAGACAGCGCGTGCTGCCCTCGAGGCGATGGAGGAATTGGCTGCCCAGTTCCGCCAGCGGGAAGCCTTGCGTTTCGAGCCCCTGCGGACCATCCAGGCGGAGGAAGCGCGTTTGAAAGCAGAGCAGGCGGGATTGCTGGAACAACTCACAGCCCTGGAAAAGTCACTTTCAGAGCAGGCGGTGCTGAATGAGCGGCTGGCGGATGCCCGAGAAAAGATTGAAGCGGCGGGAAAAAGATTGGCACAGCGAGAGTCGCTCCAGGAGGCAATTCAGCGTTTGCAAGCGCAACAAGCGGATGCCAAAGCAGAAAATCCCCGGCTTCGCAAGGAAATGGATGAGATCAAAGATCGTATTGAACAGTTGAAAACTGCAGAGGGTGTAGAATGCCCGTTGTGCAGCCAGCCCCTGACTGCTGACGAGCGTGAAGCGTTGATAGCCAACCTGACAAAAGATGGCACAGCGTTGGGGGATCGCTTCCGAGAGAATAAAAAGCTGCTGGAGGAATTTGAAGGCAAACTCAACCATATGGGTTCTGAACTGGCCGATCTCAACGGTGTGAATGCAGAATTGCGTGATGCAACCCGCCAGGCAGATCAACTGGAACACCAGCTTGAAAACCTGCTCGCTCAGGAAAAAACCTGGAAGGACACCGGTGCAGTGCGCCTGGCAGAGATTACAGGTGCTTTGGAAGCAAAAGCCTATGCCGAGGAGGCACAGATTCATCTTAAAAAAATTGATGAGGAGCTCTCTGCCCTGGGATACGATCTTGAAGCCCACGAGAAATTGCGCCAGGCAGAGGGTGTTGGCCGACAGGCAGAAGGAGATTTGCGCAAGCTTGAGGGTGCCCGAGCTGCCCTGGCTCCCATCGAACGCGAGATTGCAGGGCTGGAAGCACAATTGACAGACCTGGACCAGGACCTGGCCGCCATGACCACAACCTATGATGAAGCGGCTGTGCAATTTGCGGCGGCCGAAGCCGACCTGCCTGACCTTGGGGCGGCAGAATCGGACTTGCTTGATATCCAGGAGCAAGAAAACCGAATGCGGCAGGATGTTGGTGCTGCAGCGCAAATGGTCACAGTGCTAGATACCCTCAAAGAACGCAAGGCCGGGTTACAGGAATCTCGAGAGGAGATGACCCAGCACATCGCAGACCTCAAGCAGCTTGAGCGGGCTTTTGGCAAGGATGGCATCCCAGCCCTACTGATTGAGCAGGCGCTGCCTGAAATTGAGGAGACAACCAATGCGCTCCTCTCGCGCTTATCCAATGGGCGCATGTCGTTTAATTTCCTCACCCAGCGGGCGTATAAGGACGCCAATCGGGACGATCTTAAAGAGACACTGGACATTGTCATCAGCGACAGTGTGGGGGAGCGGGATTATGAGATGTTTTCTGGGGGTGAGGCATTCCGGGTAAATTTCTCCATCCGGTTGGCGCTGTCGCAGGTATTAGCACGCCGCGCGGGTGCCCGTTTGCAGACCCTGGTGATCGACGAGGGCTTCGGCAGCCAGGATGCCCAGGGTCGGCAGCGTTTGGTAGAAGCCATCAACTTGGTGCGGGATGATTTTGAGAAGATTCTGGTGATCACGCATTTAGATGAGCTAAAGGATGCCTTCCCCAACCGCATTGAGGTAGAAAAAACCCTTGCAGGGTCCCAATTGCAGGTGTTGTAGTTCTAATTACCGGATTGCCGTATACAACCACCCATAATCCTGTTATTGCGACCGAAGCGCAGCGGAGAGAAGCAATCTCAGGCATGATGGCAGGTTGCTGAAAACTGGCCAGAGGACAGAAGACCGGCGACGGAAGACCGGAGACAAATGACCAGTGATCGAAAACACATTCACTGTCCCTAACTGCCTACTACCTATTCGCCTGATACCTACTCACTATTCTCCATTCACTATTCACAAAATAAAACAACGCCCCGGCAATCCGCAGGAGCGCTGTTTTTGGGGATATTGGTCCGCCTGTTAGTTTAATTTTTTCAATGATCGATCAAATGTGAATAGCTTCACCCTGTGCTGCTTCCGCAGCTTCCATGATCGCCTCCGACAAAGTCGGGTGAGCATGCACGTTGCGGGCGATCTCGTGGGTGGTCAGCTCAAAGCTTTGTGCCAATGTCAGCTCGGGCAGCAGTTCAGATACATCTGGCCCGATCATCTGCGCACCAAGGATTTCACCATATTTCTTGTCGCTGACGATCCTCACAAAGCCCTGGTAATCGCCCAGCCCAAGCGCCTTTCCGCTGGCCTGGAAGGGGAATTCGCCAACGGTAACATCATAGCCCTTTTCCTTGGCCTGGGCTTCGGTGTAACCAAAGGACGCTGTTTGCGGGTGGCAGTAAGTCGCACGGGGCATCATGTCATAATCGAGGGTGACCGTCTCCACGCCGGCGATGTTCTCAGCGGCGACGATGCCCATGGCAGACGCCACGTGAGCCAGCAAGAGCTTGCCGGTCACATCGCCAATCGCCCAAATGCCTTTGACATTGGTGGCCATACGCTCATCAATCTCAATGTGGCCGCGATCGGTCAGCTTGACGCCGACCTCTTCCAAGCCCAAGCCCTGGCTGTTAGGTTTGAAACCAATCGCCACCAAGGTCAGCTCAGCTTCGAGGGTCTCTTCACCATCCTCGGTCTCGACGGTGACTGTTGTGCCCTTTTTGGTAGCCTCAACACCCTTGACCTTGGATTTTGTCATCACTTTGATCCCGCGTTTCTTATACGCCTTTTCAAGTTCCTTGCCAATCGCTTCATCTTCCAAGGGCAGTAGGGTATCGAGCATTTCGATGATGGTCACATCGACGCCGTAAGCATTCCAGATGGTGCCAAACTCAACCCCAATCGCGCCGCCGCCGATGATCACGGCGGATTTGGGCAGCGCATCTCGCAGGATGGCGGTTTCATAGTCGATGATCTTTTCGCCATCCAGTTCCACACCCGGAATGGTGATGGTATGGGCACCGGTGGAGATAATGATGTCCTTGGCTTTCAAGGTTTCCTCATCACCTTCATCAGGCGTAACTTCGATGGTGTCCTTGGCGGTTAGCTTAGCCGTTCCCATGAGGACATCAATTTTGTTCTTTTTCATCAGAAAACCGATGCCGCGCACCAGCCGTTCTGAGACCTTTCGGCTGCGGTCGTATGCAACGCTGTAGTCCAGTTCAAGGTCATCAACCTTGAAGCCGAACTCCTTACCTCGTTCGCGCAGCGTATGGGCAACATCCGCATTCTTAAGCAAGGATTTAGAGGGGATGCAGCCAATATTCAAACAGACACCGCCTAAAAAGCGTTTTTCGACAATGGCAGTTTTTAAACCCAGCTGAGCACTGCGAATAGCAGCAACATATCCGCCGGGACCAGCACCAATCACGACGACATCATATTCTTTCATCTAACGGGATTCCTTTCATTTTTAGTTTTGATAAATAACCATGCATAATGGATACCTGCTGACTTTCATTATACCGAAGTTGGTATTTATATTGGCAGGATGTTCACAGTTATTGCCAGTTTTCGAGGGCTTGTACGACATGCGCCAGGAAAGAATCAGCTGAGGCACCGTCGAGGATGCGATGGTCAAAGGAGTAGCTCAGGTAAACCATGGGCCTGATAGCTATGGCATCGTTAACGACAACTGGCCGCTTCTGGATCAATCCTGCCCCCAGGATGCCGCTTTGCGGCTGATTAATGACGGGCGTGGCAAATAATGAGCCCATCGTACCGTGATTGGTCAGGGTAAAGGTGCCGTTCTGGACCTCATCCGGTTCCAGTTTGCCTGCCCGAGCGCGTTCGGCCAGGTCGTTGATCTGTTTGGCAAGCCCGATCAGTGAAAGCTCATCGGCTTGCTTGATCACGGGGACGATCAAGCCGCCTGACGGCAGGGCGACGGCCATACCGAGGTTGATCTGCTTGTGGATGCGAATGCCTGAGTCTGTCCAGGAGGAGTTTGCCAGGGGAACGGCTTTCAATCCTGCAATGATAGCAGCCAAAAGATAGGCGGTATAAGTCAAGTGCACACTGCTGCCGGCTTCCTGGTTGACACGCTGGCGGTGCGCAGCCACCTGGCTCATATCCGCTTCCATCACGGTTGTGACGTGGGGGGCAGTGCGCTTGCTCATCTGCATGTGCTCAGCTATCCGTTTTCGCATCGGTGATAGTGAAAGTGTCTCTCCGGGTGTCACGCTGGGCTCTGCCGGGCTAACACGGGCTGGTTCTTC
>SLIC01000288.1 GCA_007135845.1 Candidatus Brevefilum sp. | reverse complement strand
TGTCGTTGGCTGAGGTTGACATGGCACAGACGTTGTTTGGGAAACGCCAGCGCGTTCCGGTGCTGGTCTCGTCGATGACGGGGGGCACTGAGCGGGCAGCGCGCATCAACCGTCACCTGGCGGAGGGGGCCGAGGAAGTTGGCCTGGCGATGGGAGTCGGTTCGCAGCGGGCGGCCATCGCTGATGCCAGCCTGGCAGAAAGCTTCCAGGTGCGCCGGTTTGCGCCGAATATCATGCTGTTTGCCAACCTGGGTGCGGTGCAGCTTAATTACGGTTACGGGGTTGACGAATGCCGCCGGGCGGTGGAGATGATCGAGGCGGATGCGTTGATCCTGCACCTCAACTCGCTGCAGGAGGCGCTTCAGCCTGAAGGTGATGTCGATTTTAGCGGCCTAGCGGACAAGATCACCAATGTAAGAGAAAAGCTGGGGGTGCCGGTGATTGTCAAGGAGGTCGGTTGGGGGCTGTCGGTTGAAGCGGCACGGCTGCTGTATGATGCCGGCGTCGACGCGCTGGATGTGGCCGGGGCCGGGGGTACGTCCTGGTCGCAAGTGGAGATGTACCGCAACCCCGACCCATACCGGGCACAGACGGCCGGTGCCTTCATCGGCTGGGGCATTCCTACGGCGGAATCCCTGCTGGCGGTCCGACAGGTCTACACGGACCGGCCGGTGTTTGCTTCGGGCGGGCTGCGCACGGGGATCGATATTGCCAAGTGCCTGGCGCTGGGCGCCAAATTGGGGGGCATGGCGGGTCAGTTTCTGCGGGCGGCAGACGAGTCGCTGGAGGCGACGGTTAGCACGATGCGCATGATTTCCGACCAGGTGCGGGTCGCCATGTTCGCCTGCGGGGCACGCAGCCTGGGCGAAATGACGATTGATAAATTGATTCATACCCCTGGGAAGGAATAAGATGATGACGCTTGATGATAAACTGGCTGATCTTGCCCCGCGCATTGAGAGGGGCTTGCAGGCTTACCTGGCAGGGTTTGATTATGGTCTCAGTGCAGAACTGGGCCGGATGCTGGACTATCACATGGGCTGGCAAGGCGACGATGGCGGACGCGGCAAACGCTTGCGTCCAGCGTTGACGCTATTGTGTGCTGGTGCGTGCGGCGGCGATTATGACGCTGCCATGCCGGCTGCCCTGGGGATCGAGTTTTTGCACAACTTCACCCTGATCCATGATGATATTGAAGACCGCTCGGAGATGCGCCACGGCCGCCCGACATTGTGGACGCGCTGGGGGCTGGCCCAGGCGGTCAATGCCGGGGATGCACTGTTCTGCATTGCGCAGCTGGCCATGCTCGGGCTGGGGGAGACCCGCGGCAAAGCGGTCGCTGCCCGGGCAGCACGGGAATTTAACCAGATGTGTTTACGGCTGACCCAGGGGCAGTACCTCGATATTGCCTTTGAGGACGCAGAAGAAGTTGATGTCGAGACGTACCTGACGATGATCGCGGGCAAGACGGCCGCACTGATCAGCTTTTGCGCACGGATGGGCGGGCTGGCGGCTGACGCCAGCGAGGATAGGATTGCCAGTCTGGGTGAGTATGGTGAGTGCCTGGGATTGGCCTTCCAAATCCAAGATGATATCCTGGGCATCTGGGGTGACCCTGAAGTGACGGGGAAATCGGCTGCCAGTGATCTGCTGGCGCGCAAGAAGTCCCTGCCGATTTTGTTCGGCTTGCAGGAATGTGAGGCATTCAAAGCATTATGGGAGCGGGAGGAATTGACCCCAGAGATGGTTGCAGAAATGGCAGACCTGCTAGCCGACTGTGGTGCGGAGGATTACGTCAGGGACAAGGCGGCTGAGTATACCCAGCGAGCGTTTGAGATGCTGGAGAGTGCTTTCCCGAGCAAGAATGAGGATGCCGACGCGTTGGCTGCCCTGACGGAGAAGCTGCTGCACCGGGAGGTTTAGGACGACCCCCCAATCCCCCGTCGACATGGGGCTGAAAGGACCACCTCATCCCCAACCTTTCTCCTCCCCGAGGAGAAGGGGGTCTGGCGTGAAGAAAACTCACACTGGCCCTCCCAGCGTGCTGCGCGAAAGGGAGGTGGAAAGATGTGTTCGGTTAGGTGATCGGCGCGGTTGATATTGAAGTTATCATCTGTAGGGCGCGCACCGCTTTTGTGCGCACCATTCTCAGCTGATTGAGAAACTGGTTTTTTGGGAGGTGTAGCTCCATCTCCCGGTCAATTGTTTGTGATTGCGAATGAAATGAAGCAATCTCGGAAGTTGGAATGTTGGACATTCTCTCGATTGGTGAGGATTTACATGATGGTGAGTCTGAGATCGGCACGTCGCCGCTGCACGGCTCCTCGCGATGACATGATAATTTGGGTATTTGTTGCTGTTTAACTACATATCGCCAGGGTTTGGCGCTGCCTGCGGCTGCGGATAAGCAGCCAAAACCATTGGGTCAGGTGGGCAGCAGAGAAGGCAAAGGCGGCAACATAAACACCCTTGAAGGTGCCGATTATCACACCGGTGATCAGCAGTGCACCGAGGGTTATCAAGAATACCACCACGGCTTCAGCAACCGGACCAGTCTTTTCTTGCTGAACAATGATGCCCTGGTAGAGGCTGATATAAAGGCTGAGGATCGCCAGGGGCACCGCAAAAACCAGGGTGATGCGGGCTGTCTCGGCCATGTCTGGGGGCAGGTTAGCGATCACCCGGAACCATCCCCGTGAGAGGGGGCTGGCGACAAAAACAGCCGCCACACCTGCCGTGATCAAGGCGGCATTGCGGGCGAACTTGCGCAGCAGTGGGAATGCGCAGGGCTCCTCCAGCAGGGCAACAACCGCTTCGTTGTAAGCCACACCCGGCGTGCGGAACATAAACAGCAGCCCGGTCACCACCGACCAGACCGCCAGGGATTCGATCGGCTCGGGCATGCGCGAGACCGTACCGCTGATGATGGGCAGCCATAACAGCCACAAAGAGGAGGTCAGGGCCAGGGGCAGGTAAAAGGCGGTGAAACGTCTGAGGGTCAGCGGTTTTTGAGCTGGGGGCGCGTCTTTGATTAATGGGCGGATTTTGCGGATGCGTAAGCCAGCATAGACGGCTTCTGCAGTAACCGCCAGTCCCTGGGTCAGACCCGCCAGTGTCGCGCCGGGGATGGTGCCCAGGTTGAGGCCAATTAGCGAGACAATCACCACGGTTACCAGCCGGATGGCGGTCGTCTCACCGACCATTTTAGAGTGGCCGAAGCGGATCATGGTTCCCTGCTGGAAGCGGCGGTAGGCAATGGCGAAGGTCCAGGGTGTCAGGTACAGCAGACCAGCGCGTCCGGGTTCGACGACGGCTGCGGGCACCTGGAGGATGACGTTGACGATGAAGTCGTAGATGGGGGTGACAGCGACCAGTAAGTGGACTGCTGCCAGGATGCCGCCCATCCACAGGGTGATCTTTTTGAGCTGCTGGTAGGAGCGCCAGTCCCGGCTGAGGGCGGTGGCAGCAGCCAGGAGCATGATCACCGGTGCTTCGATGGTCAGCGCGATGGGGAAGACGATCCCGCCATAGGCAGCCAGGTTAACTTGCGGGTTGGGCAGGCGGGCGACGATGGCATTGATGGTGGGTAACTCGAAGCTCATCAACAACCAGCTCGCCACGAGCGGCAACCAGGTCACCAGTACCTGCTTGGTTGAGAGGTTGTTGAGTGTTGGGACAGGGTTTTTCGGTGTGCTCAAAGCGTGTTGAACCTCATCGTTAGATCAATATCGAATATGCTGAATGAGTATACCAGAAAGGATGGTGAATGGTGAATAGGGAATGGTGAATTGGAATCAGGTAGGAGGTAGGAGGAAGTAGGTAATAGGTACTAGGAAGTAGGTAGAGGGTGACCCGTGACCCGTCCTGAATAATTGCATATTCCGGTCATGTCGCACACCAAATCCGGAGTATGCCGCACAGTAAAAGGAGTGGAGGAATGGAAAATACAAATGTGAACACATTTCTGGTAATTGAACTCCAGCTGTATAATTTTTAATCGTTAAGGACCTAATCGCCAATTTCTTAATTCCCACTCACCTCATTCCCAATTGCCTAATTCCTACTTGCCTAATACCCAATTGCCCAATCCCCTCACAATTCACAAAAATCCACAACCAAGATAGTATATAATAAGTGAAAGCACACCTTGAGGAGGCTGAATGAGAAAATTGCTAAATGAGCAGGGGCAAGGATGGATCGAGTGGGTCCTGATTGGGATTTTAGCGATTCTGGTTCTCATTACCATTTACCTTTTGCTAAGGCCGGCTCTGGAAATGTTGTGGCAGAATTTTATTCAATCTTTACAATAAAGTGCTTAACAGGAAACATCCATCATAAGGTGATGACCAGCATTGACTATCAATATGCTTGATTTGTTCAATAGAGGTTTTTGGGAGGCATTGGATTGGATTTACCCGCCGGTTTGTGCCAGTTGTGGAGAACCCGGTTATCGTTTATGCAGCGATTGCTGCGACAAAATCAAATTTATCACCGGAAGATTTTGTCTAACCTGTGGGGTGCCAATTCGGACAACGGCGGATCGTTGTTCTGCATGCCAAGACAACCTGCGCCCCTATGATGCCATGCGCAACTTGGCCGAATACACAGGTGTGATTCGTGAATGTATCCATGCACTTAAATATCAAAATAACCAGGGGCTAGGCGCGTTCTTTACCGACAACTTATCTGCAGTGGTGACTGCAGCCGGCTGGCTGCCAGACCT
>SLIC01000247.1 GCA_007135845.1 Candidatus Brevefilum sp. | reverse complement strand
TTTCCTTCAGGCTCAATATAAGCGTCATCCGTGCTGGTAAAGATGACTCCGCTGGTACCCAGCGTGAGTGCCACAATGCCGCTGCTGACAGCACCCACCCCCACGGCCTGGGCTGATTGGTCCCCACCACCAGCCACAACCGGTGTGCCCGCAGCCAAACCTGTCTCCTTCGCGGCACTTACCGTGACCTCACCAGTGGTTTCGGTACCCTCATACAGTTTGGGCATCCACTGCGGGTTGATATCAAGTTTTTCCAGTATCGTCTGCGACCAATCTCTTTGAGCGATATCCATCAAGACCGTGCCTGCGCCATCTGCTTTATCCATGGCAAATTCACCGGTCAACTTCAACCGCACATAATCCTTTGGCAAAAGAATATGCGCAATCCGCTCATATATCTCAGGTTCGTTGTCTTTGACCCATAGAATCTTCGGTGCGGTAAATCCGGTTAATGCCACATTGCCACTGATTTGGATGAATTGATCCTGGCCAATTCTCTTGTGGATTTGGTCACATTGTTGCTGCGTACGTTGGTCGTTCCACAAAATTGCTTTACGTAAGACCTGTCCATCCTTATCCAGCAGGACCAAACCATGCATTTGCCCCGTTAACCCAATTGAAACAATCTGGTTGGGATCAAATGCTGATGGGTGATTTTCAGATGCATTTTGAACCGCTGCTTTGATTGCCTTGATCGTGCCATCCCACCACAAGTCAGGGTGCTGCTCACTCCACAGTGGTTGCGGTGTTTCAAACCCATACTCAGATACACCTATTCCCGTAACTGTGCCGTCTTCTGCCAGGATCAGGGCTTTCGTTGCCGTTGTTGATACATCAATACCTAAAAAATACACATTAACCTCCAAAAACAGAATTCTTAGCGAACACCCAGTAAAAGATCGATCGTCAACTGGTCCAGGCGTTCATATCGCAAGCCGCGGCTGGCAATTGCACTGCGATCAAAGGCTTTGGACTTGAGACTCGCTGCCTTATCTGGTGAATAGCTTCCCATCAATGGTGTCAGTGTGCCGTCATCAGCATTGATCTCGGCTAGTATGGACTGTATCTCGGGATCCTGATTGAATTGGGCAGCCTTTTCCTTGAGAACCAGGTAAGTGCGCATGCAACCCCGTGCAAAATCCTTAACGCCTTCGTAATCCTCTGTGCGATAGGCATGGGCATCAAAGTGACGTGATCCTTGATAGCCTACATCTTCCAGGAATTTCACCAGGTAAAATGCAGCCTTAATGTCTCGTGAGCCAAAGCGAAGATCTTGATCATAGCGTCCGGGATACTGGTCGTTCAAATCGATGTGGAATAATTTTCCTGCTTCCCAGGCCTGGGCGACGCCGTGCATGAAGTTAATCCCCGACATGTGTTCGTGAGCAACCTCGGGATTCACACCAACCATCTCAGGATGATCTAGGGTTTCAATAAACGCCAACATGTGTCCGGTGGTGGGATTGTAGATATCACCACGTGGTTCATTGGGTTTCGCTTCCAGGGCAAATTTCAGTTCATACCCCTGGTCCAAAACGTACTCACACAGGAAGTTCATTGCTTCACGGCTTCGCTTAATAGCATCAACCGGATTCTTGCTCGAGTCGGTTTCGGTACCCTCCCTGCCGCCCCAGAAAACATAGGTTTTGGCATCAAACTCAACGCCCAGGTCAATTGCCTGCATCGTCTTCTGTAGGGCATAAGCACGCACCTGGGGATCATTGCTGGTGAATGCGCCATCTTTGAAAACCGGATCAGAAAATAAATTTGTGGTTGCCATCGGGACGACCATCCCGGTATCAGCCAACGCTTTCCGGAAATCCTTTTTTATGGCTTCGGCCTCGTTTAGAGATGCATCGATGGGGATCAGGTCATTGTCATGAAAATTGACGCCATATGACCCCACCTCACCCAACAAATAAACCAGCTCAGCTGGTGTTTTCGGTGCGCGTACCGCACTGCCAAAGGGGTCTGAACCAAGTGAACCAACCGTCCACAGCCCAAATGTGAATTTATGTTCGGGTTTTGGTAAAAAATCTGCCATTCTTTGCTCCTTTTTGCTTGTGATTTATTCTTAATGATCATGTTCCAGTTGAAAAGTTATCGTATGCGGTTCTTTTCCATCATACTTAACACGGTATCCCTGGTTACCATCATATTCAATCGATAACTCTTGGGACCTATCCAATACAGCAGATGCTACAGGTAAGCCAATCATCACAATCTCAATGGCACCGATGGCTGCCCCTGTTTTTACAATCACATTGCCTTTTTTATAATTAAATGTAATCGGGAAGCTCCCAATATCAGGATCATGAACCACGTATTCCTTGTATTCTTGAACAGGGTAAATCTCAATCGTTAGTGGATCGCAACCCGTCTCATTCGTGAATTGCTTTTCAGGGCCATAGGGCAGGACCGATCCAGCTTTGATGTATAAAGGCAGCACATCAAGCGGTGCATCAACATCAATCCAGCATGGACCCTGAAATGTTGACTTACGCCAATACTCAATCCAGGTACCCGCTGGTAAATAAACTTTACGCTTCCCGGTTTCATCCAAAATTGGGGCAACCAGGATGCTGCTTCCAAACAGGTACTGGTCTTCAATTAAGCAAGCCGTAGGATCGTCCTGGTAATCCAACACCAATGCTCTGAGCATTGGTATGCTTGTATTTACCGATTCATGTGCTTCCGAATAAATATAAGGCAGCAGCCGATATCGTAAATTCATGTACTTTCGGAATATTTCCTCAGTTTCTTGACCATACTCCCACGGCTCTCTTGGTGGCTGGCCGTGACAGCGCACATGTGACGTAAAAGCGCCCAATTGAATCCACCGTGCATATAAATCAGGGCTGGGAAGGCCGCTAAACCCACCCACATCATGGCTGTAAAAGGGGAAGCCACTCAAACCAATGCTCAATGCAGAACGCAATACACAAGCTAAGTCTTCATACCGGGCAATCCCATCTCCAGACCAGTGCACCGGGTAACGTTGTGAACCAGCCCACGCAGCACGTGCCCAGATTAAGGCCTCTCCTTTGCCATAATGTGCTTCGGTCGCTTCATAAATAGCCTTGTTGTATAACAAAGGAAATAAATTGTGCATTGATTCTGAAGGCATCCCGGCATATACACCGTCTGGAGGAGCACCCTCTCCAAAATCAACTTTGATGACGTCCACCCCTAATTCAAACAACATCGTAATTTTCTCTTTAATCCATGCCACCGCTTCCGGATTCGAATAATCAATTAACCCGGCATCACTCAAAAAGCCGCTGGTCAAATACACCTTTCCATTGGGACGTTTGACCAGATAACCCTTTTCAGACGCCTCCCAAAACAGGCTGGATTCGATAACCAACAGCGGAAGCTGCCACAAACTCACCTTAAAGCCCTGGTCATGGAGCTTTTTTAACATACCTTCAGGGTCTTCAAATCGAAAGGAACAGAATAATAGGTCACACACCCATTCCTCTTCATACCAGCCAGTATCAATATGGATCACATCACAGGGGATGCGATGGTCACGCAGTGATTGTGCCACCTGCTCGACCTGTTCCTGGCTGTTATAGGTTATGCGTCCCATCCACAAGCCAAAGCTCCATAAAGGGGGCAGCCCAGGTTTACCTGTAATGGTTGTATAACGCGGCAATATATCGCGCATTTTTGGACCATAGATAAAATAAAAATCTAAAAAATCAATATCTTGGACAATGACTGAAAGCCCCGTATGGTCAAGACTGCCAATTCGATAAGCAACCGCATTGGATGTGTTAACAAACAAGCCATAGCCCTTTGAACTCATGTAAAAAGGCACTTGCTTGTAAGATGCCGGAGAGGCATTTCCAAAACCTTCTTCAATCCACAGGTCTCGGTCAATGTTTCGTTTATCTAAGCGTCCAAAATCTTCCCCTAATCCGAAGATATGCTCATCATAGCCCAATTCAAAGGAAGCAAAAGCCCTGGTTTCATCGGCACGCTGAAGTCCCAAAGGATAGGCATAACGGTGCAAGAACAACCAGCGTTCTTGGGGAGGATTCCATTGTTCTAGTGGACGCCTCAACGCATCAATATCCACTGGCTTAGTTGCCCAGATACGCCGCCCCTTTAAGTCTGATACGATAATCTGCCACGGCTCTTTGATCACACTTACTTCGATCGCCTCTGTTTTAATAATAATTCTGCTGTCTTCTTCACGACAGGATAAATCAATTTCCTGAGCGTCAAAAGACTCCACTACCATTGGGGTTGCATTAACGGGAATCTTGTCTCCCTGGGACAACCGAATCCGCATGATCTCAGGCGTACAGAAATCCAACCTGACGGAGAAGCGATCACCAGGCTCACCAGGCTTAAAAGTTACCTCACATTTTGTTCCATAGAAGTTGTAGATTTTGGGATCAAAGCGCAAAGATTCACAATAAAGAATTATTGAATTTCCCTGTCTTTCGTACTCGACAAGGCTGGCAATTAATTCCACTGGTAAAGATTTTTCTGTCCGCTTATCCTCAAAAAACCTTGAGACTTCATAAGTTTTTGTCATTTTCTATGCATTCCTTTTCCAGTAGCTTTGTAAACCCAAATTGGAAAGGGTTTCATCAACAGGTCGTCCTTGTTCATCCCAACCCATACGCTGGTAATAAACACGAAGCCAGCGTTTTAAATCCTCAGGTTTCAAACCTTTACCTGCAATTGGACCATCATCTAAGCGATGATAAATCCTGGCTGAAAGCTTATCATCCTCTGCCGTGAAGCCTTCTCTGACAAGAAACAGCCTGCCCATTGTGATTGCTCGTAAGCCAATGTCGTTAATCTCATCGTTTGAGAAGTCCCATCCGCCAGCTGCACTGATCGCATCAGCCATCTGCTGATAGGTGTAGGGATAAAAATGACAGATCACTGCAGAGTCATAAAAATTTTTAAAAGCTGTTTCATAATAAAAGCCTTCAATTTTATGTTCAGAGATTCCCCATAACGGCAATGGCGCTTCCACTCCCATCTCTTCTAGCCGAATAGCAATATCTCCATCCGGAAAAGTCGCAAATGTGTCATTCAGATTATGCATATGATCTGCACCAGTCGCGGATAACGCATAACCCATTGCCATGGTCTGTTTCAAGCGAGGGTCGTGCAAGGGCAGCTCCTGCTTGCGGGCAACAGCCAACATTTCCTCAGCTTCCCCTCCTAAGGCTTCAGCCATGCGAGCGCTGCCTTCCGCCATTAAATCTCCTAAACCCTGACGATAGGCGATCTTGTGGATACTCTCAACCAGTGCTTCACCATCACCGAAGCGAGGGGCTGATACATCACCCGGCAATAACCCTTTTTCAGCCGCTTCCATAGCAAAAGCAATTGTTCCCCCGGTTGATATTGTATCCATACCATACGCAGAACACAGTTCATGAGCTTTGGCAACATAACGCGGGTCCTTGACCATACAGAGCGGACCCAAGGCACCGATCGTCTCATATTCAGGACCGCCATAGCGACGATCAATGGCAATGTCTTCGTCAGCATAATCAACAACCGGTTTACAACGTACCGGGCAGCGAAAACAGGTATCATGTTCTACGATCAAAGTCTCGTGCAGACGATCACCGCTTAATCCACCTATCGCTTCGAATATGCCGTCACGATAATTATTAATAGCCATTGCGCCAACATCATGATTGGGCTGAACAGAGCCTGGGGTTCCTCGCGTAATTGCCCAGGCCATGGCAGTTTTATAATGATCAAACACCCACTTTTGTACCGGCTTGATCTTATCAGGGTCAACCACTCCCACCGCCTGAGAGCCGCGCACAGCAACAGCTTTGAGATTCTTGCTGCCCATTACTGCACCCAGTCCTGACCGGCCTGCTGCCCGGCTGGCATCATGAATAATGCATGCATAACGCACCAAGTTCTCCCCCGCCGGACCAATTTGCGCTACACGGACACGTTCATCACCCAAATCCTGGCGGATTTTATCCTCTGCTTGTGCCGTTAGGTTCCCCCACAGGCTGGCGGCGTCCCTGATCTCAACATTGCCATCCTTAATCCATAAATACACCGGTGATTTCGCCTTACCCTGGATGACCAAAGCATCAAATCCAGATCGCTTAAGTTCTGCGCCCCACCAACCGCCGGCTTCACAACTTCCTAAGGCACCGGTCAGAGGGGATTTCCCACCAACAGCATGCCGACCTGCACCCGGCAGTACGGTTCCTGTCAATAAGCCAGGCGCAAAAACCAAAAGGTTTTCTCCACTCAGTGGGTCCGCCTTTGCTGGCATCTCGGTCAGCAGGTAATGTAAGATCACATTCCGGCCACCAATCAATTTGCGATAAAACAAATCATCGTGGCGGTCAACCCAAATCTCTCCTGAGCTGAGGTCCACCCTCAAGATTAACCCGGTATAAGCGCGCTTCTGGTTCAAGAATGCTTCATCCGGTTGGGCTGAAAAAGTATTTCCAATTATTTCCATATCATCCTCCAGATATTTGAAACAGCATAATGACACAATCACCAGGCTGCAGGATATAGGTCAGGTCTTGCGGCTTTCCATTCACAAGCGGCACAGCAGGACGGGTTAGTTGAATTGAGAAATAATCAAGCATACCCTGGATTGTTCTTCGCTTAGGATCCTTTTCCGATAGCGGCACTTTGAAGATACAACGATTCTCCGATTCGGAATATTCCACTTCATCCAACTTTGAACAATCAAAATTGAAAAATTCTGAAGAATGAAAAGTAATTACTGCTGTCTTGTTTTCCATGATTAGTTATTCATAAAACCGTTTTTTCATTGACACAGTCTGCAATCAGTCAGAAGTTTCTACACAATACGGAATATAAGCCGCTCACCATTAATATGTGCAACCAGGTTGGTGTAGTCATAAGCCCGGGAGTAAACCTCGCCTTCCTCAGCACCAGCGGCAACATGTGGTGTGAGCAAGAGGTTGACATCTTCACGATTTACCAACAACACTAAGGGATCATCTGAACGAATCGGTTCCCAGTTGAACGTATCCAAGGATGCACCAAATAATTGACCCGATTGCAGAGCTTGTGCCGTCGCCAGTGGATCGACGGTTGTCCCTCCACCAGCATGCACCAAAACAGCACCTCGTTTACATTGTCGATAGAAGGCTGCATCAATGAAATGATGTGTTTCAGGAAAATCAGGCAATAAGTTCATAATCACATCTGCCCTGGCCTGGATTTCATCTACTTCTGCATATTTGATTTTCAATGAATCTTCCGCATGCGGGGTCATTGGGTTGCGTTTATGGTAAAGAACTTCACAATCAAAGCCACATAAGCGCAAGGCGATTTCAACACCAATTTCACCAAACCCCAGGATGCCCACGGTCCTGCCAAATAATCCACCAATATCCTCTCTTCTGGACCAGTTATAGGCAAAAGTATCCTCGTTGGATTCCTGTGAGTCTCCCCATTCAGTACTGGCAGTTTCAGCAATTTTTACCACTTCTTTTGTGCGTTTGATCAATGCTAAAGCATGCAGGATCATATGTTCAGCTACCAATTGACAGCCAGCGATCGGTAAACAGCAAACAGGCACTCCCTTCTCTTTTGCTGCCTCCAGGTCAATATCCCAGGTTTGGCGTCCGAGCCGCTGGATCAATTTCAATGCGGTGGCGGCTTCAATCACCTCAGCGTCAATCACGCCTGATCGTTCACTGATCATGTAATCCACTGTTGGCAAAATGGAAAGCAGTTCCTTTCGCGATGGCTCACGGCGCATGATCACATCAAGTTCAGGCGGTGCTGCTTTAATGGCTTCGTTTTGATGCCATGATCCTCGCTGGGTAAGAAACAGAACCTTGCGTTTTCTTTCCATGCTATGGTGTCCAATCGGCAAAAGCATCCACCACAGGGCGAATATCATCCATCATCGGGTAGAGAATTGGGCAAGTTACTCCGGCGTCTATATATTCTTTGACCTTCGCCCGGCATTCATCGGATGTGCCAACGGCCATCAAACCTCGCACAACATCATCTGGTATCACCGCACTGGCACGGACATAATCTGCTTCGGTTGCTGGCCATGACATGATGGATTGTACTTTTTCCAATAATTCATCGCTAACATTGGATGCCTTCATGATATGCGGTTCTGTCGCCAGGTAATAAGCCACCAATTTTTTGCCTTCTGCCATGGCAGCATCGGGATCTTCATCCGAAAGGCAGCAAACAAGCAGTTCAGGTCGGTCAACATCATGGAGGGTCTTCCCCGCCTTCTTAGCACCACGTTCAACCAGATCAACCGCGCGACGAATGTAGTCAACCGATACGACGTAGTTCAGAACCACACCATCGCAAATTTCTCCAGCCATTTCAAGCATCTTGTCGCCTGTGGCACCGATGTAAATCGGAATATCACGCGGTGAAGTATCTCCAAAAGCAACATCTAAGCGGACCCTGTCCAAATTAACAAAGGTCCCTTTGTAAGTCACTTCTTCCATCGTGAACAATTGACGAATTGCCTCAACATGCTCCCGCATGGCTCGCAAAGGCTTGACCCGTTCAACACCAACCCGGCTGGCGATTGGCTCCCACCAGGCACCCAAACCAAGCATCACTCGGCCGCGTCCATCAACCAATCCACCCAACTCCCACATTGTGCTCCATGAGGCGGCGATCACAGCAGGATTACGAGTCCAGATGGGTAGAACGCCAGAACCAATCCGCAATCGCTTGGTCTTGCTCAACAACGCACTCATCATGACCACACAGTCCCTGGCCAGGCGGGTGTCGGCCTGCCATATTTCACTGAACCCCCGCTCTTCAGCGTACTGGGCGATTTCTAATTCGTATTGAATATCATGCTTATCCTGAAGATACAGCGCCATTCTTTGTGTCATGTCTTTTACTCCTTTAAATACCTTTTGAGGTTCACGTTTGGATAGGTAACCCGCTTTCCATAGGGACGTCGTTCAGGTTTATAGGTTGCGTCAATGCCAATTTTGGTTTGAACACCCCGCGAATCGGCGGTGGGGTCCATCTCATGGCCTTGAGCACCCCCAACAGTGAAGGTGTCCTCTCCCCAATCCACACGATTGGTAAGTGCCCAGAGCACATCGGCAGTATCATAAATGTTCACATCTGGGTCGACCACAATCACCTTGGCAATATTGACATGGGCAGTGAAGGCTGCCATAGCCACATTTTTTGGCTCTCCGGGATTGCTCTTATCAAGCTGAACCACAGCCATAAAACCATTTCCGCACGGCGGGATATGTAAACCGGTGACGTTTTTACTCACATGGCGGACAAACTTCAGCAACAATGGCTCGCGGGGCAGCACATTCCCCAGGTAAATATGTTCGTCCCAGCCTGGGATAATTGTTTGAAAAATTGGTTCATCACGATAACAAATGGCTGTGACCTCAAATATGGGTGAATCCCACAATTCTCCATAATAACCATGAAACTCCGCCAGGGGTCCCTCTGGATGACGTTGATGCGGTGGCAGATAACCCTCAATCACAATCTCAGCATCGTATGGAATATTAACATCTACAGTCACGCCTGGACAAACTGGGATCGACTTGCCACGCATCGCCCCCACGATGGCCAGCTCATCGTCATCGTAACGAGCGGCTGCAGCAATCATCACGGCGGGGTCCAAACCAATCGCTATCGCCATTTGCAGCGGTTCGTCTTTGGCTTGTTGGTGTTTATAAAATTGCATCACATGCCGCCACTCATTGACATTGAATCCAAAAGTCCTTGGGCCAAGGATTTGCATGCGGTTGTAAGAGAGGTTCCCACGACCGGTAACCGGGTCCATGGCAATCGCCACTCCACCAGTGATAAATGGTCCACCATCATATTCACCATGAATGGGTATGGGCAAGCGATTGATATCTATTTCGTCGCCGCTGATCACATTTTGCTTCCATGGCGCATTTTCCTCACTTAAATGCGGAGCGATGCCATTTTCAAGTTCCAGCGCTGATCCCATCAGATCTGGAACCTCCTCTGTTGAGCATCCTAATGCAGTTGCTGCACTGGCTGGGCCAACGACAGCGTTGGCAAAAATCGGCCAATCAAAGACCTCTTGATCTGAATGATGGTTATTGAACAAGACCGGGTATCCGCCCTGACGGGCAAAGGTCGCAGCAACATTGGCCAATTCATGTTGTAAATGCACAGGTCCAGAGATTTCCATCAATTGACCAGCATCGCGTAAAACCGAGAG
This sequence comes from Candidatus Brevefilum sp., assembly GCA_007135845.1. The sequence goes on along the minus strand of SLIC01000247.1, from coordinate 6,566 downwards.
ATGGCTCCTTAAATCATTAATTTGACTCATATCAGTACCTTTCTAATCAATCGGATAATTGCCCACCTCGCGGGCAGTATCAAGCATCGCTAAATAAAATTCAGGTTTTACACCTGGATGAACTGAGTTGCTGGTGGAAAGCAAAAATCCTCCACCTTTTGCAGCAGATCGGATGACATGGATGGTCTCTTCACGTACTGCTTCAACCGGACCATCTACCAGAACCGTTGAGCAATCCACATTACCAATCAATGTCAACCTGTCACCATATTTCTGTTTAATGGCAGCGATATCCATGCCAGCTCTTGGTTCAATGGCATGAAACCCATCTACACCAGCAGCAATCATATCCTCCATGAGGGTGTTCACATTTCCGTCGGTATGTTTGACATACACACCACCATACCGATGGCAGAGATCGGTAATTTGTTTCAACCTCGGGAAAACAAACTTTCTGAAATGACGCGGAGAGAAGATCGGTCCAGCACCTGAAGCCCAATCATACCCGCCATGTAAACCATCCACGCCTCGTTCCAACATCGCTTCACCCAGCATCAATGCGATCTTAAGTCGGGCATCGAGGTACCGTTCGATCAGGTCTGGTGCTTCAACTAAACCTATTAAGAATGTCTCGGCCCAATCCCAGGTTGATCCAATTTCAACATCAGCAGCGCCCATTATCATGCGATCCTTACCCAACTCAGATAGGATCCTCTCTGCATAGGAGAAATCCCAATCATCAAGGTTAGGCTCAGTAGCTTCCAGCTCAGTGGTGAGCTGTTCTAAAGCGGGTAAGCCACCCTCACGCAAATGGGAATCCACTTGGTCGTACATATCACTATCAGGAACATAGCGCGAAACAGACCATCCCCCTCCAGGCATCGCAAATCGCCAGGCATCAGGTGCGATTTGCTCAGGGATCGCCGGGTTGGCTGGCACAGGCATACAATCCGGGAAGACATCCAAGTCCAGCGTTTTCCATAATTCAATTTGATCTGAGGTGCGTTGCTGGTGATATTCTTTGATCTTCCCTGCAAGCAAGGCTTCATTTTGGCGTACCCCGCGCGCTATCCCTCCAAATCCACACAATGTCGGTCTACCCAGCACATGTGAAGCAGTCGGGTTATCAATCGTCAACTCGAAAAGAGGGACACGATCCCCCTCCTGGTGGGCAAATGCCAATTTCGCACGTTCTTTACCGTTCATTGAGCTTCGTATTTTCAATCCAATCCTGCTTTCTTTCGTAATATTTTGATCGCGCTTTGAGCTTCTTTTATTAAAATCGGCTCATCGAGCAGCGTAAGCTGACGGTCGTACATGACAAAATCGCCATCAACCAGTAACCCCCACATGTTGGACGGACCACAGCTTAAAACCAGTGCTGATTCCACATCATGAACTGGGCTTGACCAAACAGAGTCAAGATCGACGATCGCCAGGTCAGCTGGTTCACCAACCGATAAACCCGTTGATCGGGTTGCCATGTGGAGCACCTCCTTGGGAGAGAGAGTATCACCTTCAAGTGCTGATACTCGTGCCAGGCAAAGCGCCATTTTCATTGATTGAAAGCTGTCTTGTGTATCATTCGATGCAGAGCCATCCGTACCTAAGGACACCCTGACACCATGTTCAAGCATCGCCTTTACAGGGGCCACGCCTGACCCCAGGACAGCATTGCTCACGGGGCAGTGAATGACAGGCGCTTGTGTTTCAGCAAGCAGTTTGATCTCCTCTATGTTGACCCAAACAGCATGCACAATTTGGAAATTCGCATCCAGCAGTCCCAGCTCGGCTAACCAGGTAACGGGACGTAAACCCGTTTCTTTCACTGTCATCTCAACTTCATTTTGTGTTTCCGATAAATGAATATGGCTGAAACTCCCATGCTCAAGGGCCAGTTGGTGGGTTTCTGCCAAGGTGGCCGCCGAACATCGCCAGGCAGTTAGCGGCCCACTGGCAATTTTTATTTTTCCTCCACGCTTTGCATGGGAGAATAGTGACGTTAGATCTGAAATAATCGCCTCTGGTGATTCACCATACTCACCCACATCTGCCCATGCCCGGGCAAATGTTACTTTTAATCCTGATAGCTGGGCTGCACGGATTACTGCGGCCGAAAAGGTTGGATCAAGGGTGATTTTGTGGTGGTTGATCACCTGCGACACGCCGCTGCGAGTATTTTCCGCCAATCCTAGAAGAGCAGCCAGCTCAAGCAGCTCGGGTGAAAACGCCCTTTGTAATGGCCAAATTAGTTCCTTCAACCATTCCAGAAGCGACCTTCCAGATGCTAAACCCCGCAAAAAAGTCTGGGAAAGATGTGTATGCCCATTAACAAGCGCAGGAATCACCGCTTGATTATTCAAGGACACTACTCGGGCTGATTTTGATATCGCACTGGGGTTCACCTGGGTTTGGTAAATACCTGCGATCCGTCCTTCTTTTATATAAAGTGAACCCTGATCGATCCAGCAGAATTGATGGCTCTTTTGCGTTGCAGATGTTTGATCGTGCTTAACGGCAATCTTTGCGCCGGTAAGGATGAGCTCACTACTCACTAATTAACTCCTCAACCAATGCCTCGGCAGCAGAAGGAGACAGATCATCCGTGATATACAAAGCAAAACCCTTGCCACCTAATTCTTTCACAATCCGTCGGGCACCCTCTGCAGAGACGTACAATTGACAGCGTTTGTCACCCGCAATGATCTTCTCCAATAATGGTAGCCATTCCTCAGATGGCGGTGCGCCATCGCCAGGAATCCATTGAATTCCACGCAGGGAATCTAATGCAATCAGCTGATCCAGATGTGGGATTTGACCTTTACCATCCAGGTGATAAAACGAATAAGGAATCCTCTTTGCACAAGCATCAAGATCCGGGATCACGAATCGTCTGAACATTTGCGGTGAGATCATATAGGCAAAATCGCTTTGAAACATATAATACCGTTCAGATGCCCAAACTGCTGCCCAACACGAACACCCGATTGAATCAACATCAATCAAAGCATACAATTGATCATAATATTGCAGCCAGGACTGTCGGATTTCTCGACAAAGCCGTTCAACTTGCTCCGGGTTATCTAACATTTCCATTGCCAGGCGCTCAGAACCAATCAGTGATGCCAAAGCATCAAGGTTTCCACCTAAGTCTGTGATCCCAATTGAGACCTGATCCTTCCACAATAATACCGCGCCAGCCGTAAGGCTATAAATTCGTCTCCAAAGGGGATGCTCTGGATCATATGCGAAGGATATCTTGTCTAAGGGGAGGTTTTCAAAAGATACGCCCTCTTCTGTTTTCGGCGGTGTGATCCAGGTTGTATCTGCAGTGATTTGATAATTTCCACCTAAGAATGCAGCAACGACACCAGGGCCATAGTTAGGCCAAAACTTTGGAAATGCATCGCCATAAAATTCTATATGATTCATTAAATCATGATAAAACTGAAGGACCTCATCGGTTGGTGTGTTCAACCCAAATTGGCCTGTAAATGATAAACTCGCCTCACGCGAAGGCAATTCCGCCAAACCATGTTTTTTCTGAAATTCTCGCGCCCATTCAGGATCAATACGCTCAAACATCACCATAGGACGATCTAAGGTACCATCCCACCACATTTTCCAGTTACGGCTGAAACTTGACCAATCAAAATTGTTAAAGTCGGTTTGGGTCGCCATTATTGTGTCCTTTCTAATCTAAGTGGAAAATCACGCAGACGTTCTCCAGTGGCATGAAAAACAGCATTGGCGATAGCAGGCGCGGTTGCTATCATGGTTGGTTCAGCCAAGCCTTTAGCGCCAAAAGGTCCTCTATTTTGATAGGTGTCCAGGTAGACCACTTCAATCTCAGGCATATCCAGCGCAGTTGGTATGGCATATTCAGCCAAGTTCACTTTTTGAGGATATCCTGCCTTATAGCTAAACCCTTCCGTCAGGGCATAACCAACGCCCTGAGCAATCCCACCGATCATCTGTCCTTGTGCACCAACCGGGAAGATAATGGTGCCGCCATCATGTGCCGCCCATATTTTCCTTACTTTAATTTGCTTGTCCTGACCCACTTCGACCTCTGCCACCTGGGCACCATAACAGTAAGTAAAGTAAGGGGTGCCTGTTCCTTTTTCAAAATCCCAGTGAATTTCAGGAATTTGCCAGTATCCTTCAGCCGAAAGTTGCAACCCCAATTTCCTTGCGTGGTCGACAACCTCTTCAAAGGTGGCTTCATTTTCACTTGGGCTGATGTACAATCCCATATGAGGGCGCACCTCTTCTTGATTACACCCCAATAGGTTCCCTGCTGCCAAAAGCAGTGTCTGGTTCAATTTATCAGCAGTCAATTTGACTGCATTACCACCCACCAACGTCGCCCTGGAAGCAACCGTGGGGCCTGATTCATTCGCCGTCTGTGTGTCAGGTCGCAACATATGAACTCGCTCAGGCTGGATGCCCATCACCTCGGCTGCCAGCATCGTGAAGACAGTGCGGCTGCCTTGTCCGTAATCAGTCATGCCATGTTGTAATGTCAATGAATAATCCGGTTCAATGCGTAATTTTGCTGTGGCATAATCAACGCCTTCACCGCCCAATCCACTGCCGTGAAAATAACAAGCCACACCTACACCCCGCCGGACACCATTATCCTTCATATGACTTCCATAAGCGGAACGCTTATGATCCCAATCCGATTCTTCACGAACCCAACTCAAACAGCGATCGACAGTAACATCAAACGCAATCTTATTGCCAGTAAATGCGAAATCATCATTAACCAGCACATTTTTTAAGCGAAAATCAATCGGATCCAATTTCAACTGGTAGGCCAGCTCATCGATGGCAACTTCAATAGCGGCACAGGCTTGAGTATTCCCAAAACCGCGAAATGCACCAGAATAACCGTTATTGGTATAGATGACCTGGGTGTCAACTTGAGCAGCTTGATAGCGGTAGCATCCACCAGCATGCATTGAAGCGCGCCAGGCTGCCAGCGGTGTCATCGAGGCATAAGCACCACTGTCCACGGTTAAATCAGCCTGAACGGCCTGTAAAAAGCCATCCGCATCAGCCCCCACACGCATCCGTATCTCCATCGCTTCCCGTTTGTAGGATGCCTTCATTGATTCTTCACGTTTTAGAACCAGTTTCACCGGTCGGTCTGTGATCAATGCCAGCTTTGCTGCTTGTGCCGTGCATTGATAGCCGATATCATCCTTACCACCGAAGGATCCACCCACTGGCGGTTGGATGACACGCACCATATCCTTTGGCAGTCCTAAAACAGCCGCAGTGTTATCTCGATTAATGAATGGACTCTGGTCATTGGCATAAACTGTTACGCTGCCATCAATTTCCGGGATGGCTAACGCCCCTTCTAATTCAATATAAGCATGTTCCTGATGTTCAAAGGTATAGGTCTGATCAACCTTGTTCGCCGTTTCTGCCAGCAACGGTTGTGGGTCACCGTTGCGCACAATATGCGTGAGACACAGGTTGCCATTATTGGAATCGTTATCCGGGATAATTGGGGAATTTTCATCCAGTGCTGTGTGAACGCTATCCACGACCGGCAATGTTTGAAGTTCGAGTTTGATTGCTTCAATACCAGCAATGGCTGCTGCTTCGGTTTCTGCCGCAACAGCCGCGATGGGATCGCCAACACAACGCACCTTATTGTGTGCGAGTATATACGCATCTTTAACCGGCCATCCTAAACTCCCGTGATCAACAAAATCCTCACTGGTGATCACAGCCAATACACCAGGAACTGCCAGAGCTGCTTGTGTGTCCAGGGTATTAATCACGGCATGCGGTACTGGACTGCGTAATACTTTGGCATGCAGGACACCTGGAATGTCAATATCGTCAACGTAGCGGGTTATCCCAGAAACCTTGTCGGTACCATCCACTGACTGGACATTACGATTGCCTACATGCACAAACCTGCTTTTCTCCTGAGGTTCCTCCCATCCTTCCAGGTAACCCGTATCCTTACCCGCCCTTTTTATTGCAGTATCTTCAATGGCATCAACAATTTGTTGATAACCCGTGCACCGGCATAAAACCGGGCTGATGGCCTTTTTAATTTCCGCTCGGCTTGGTGTGCTATTTTTTCTCAAAATCGCTTCACCAGCCAGGATCATGGCAGGTGTGCAGTAACCACATTGGGTAGCACCATGCTTTAAGAATGCTTGCTGCAAATCACTGAGCTTTGCATCTTCACGCCCACCTTCAGCACCCTGGATACCTTCAATCGTAACGACAGATCGCCCATCAACCTTGACTGCAGGAATTTGACAGGACTTGACCAAATGTCCATCAAGCAGAACAGAACAGGCTCCGCAGTCTCCAGCCTCACAGCCCTTTTTAGTACCCGTTAAACCAATCGTATCTCGGATTAAGCTCAGCACGCTGGTCTCGGCGGTGGTCTTATTAGTGTATTGTTTTTCGTTAAGTCTGAACGTAATTAATTCCTTATTCATTAAGCTAATCGCCTCTCACACTAAACTTCTGCCGCCATCGACAAAATACACCGCTCCAGTGACAAAATCACAATCGATTAAGAACTT
>SLIC01000126.1 GCA_007135845.1 Candidatus Brevefilum sp. | reverse complement strand
GAGCACAGCGCAGGTACGAGGAACTGATTGAAAGGGGCGAAGAAATTGCTTATGAATCGGTGCTGCGCTCATTGAAAAACCGGGACCAAATCGATTCAAGTCGTGATATCGCCCCATTAAAATCTGCAGAAGATGCCGTTGTGATTAACGCAGATGAGATGGGCATTCAGGAAGTACTAGATAAAGCAAAGGAGCTTGTATACAGTGTGTGATTCATTTGTCGCATTAAGCAATGCAACCCGTGATGGATCGGTCATTTTTGGCAAAAACAGTGATCGTCACCCGAATGAGGCCCATGCGTTAACCCTCATTCCACGTGCAACCCATCCTCAAGGCGCGCAGGTGGAATGTACTTATATCCGTGTGCCGCAGGTTAAGGAAACCAATGCCGTTTTGCTTTCTAAGCCGTTTTGGATTTGGGGGGCTGAAATGGGAACGAATGAGCATGGTGTTGTTATTGGTAATGAAGCCGTGTTTACTAAAGAACCCTATGATAAAGAGCCAGGTTTGATCGGCATGGATTTTATCAGGCTGGCGCTGGAACGGGCAGCAACGGCTGATGAAGCCCTGGATGTAATGATTGAACTATTGGAAACGTACGGACAGGGTGGAAACGCCATGTTTTCTCATAAAATGTTTTACCATAATGGGTTCCTAATCGCTGATCCGCAGGGAGCCTGGATTTTTGAAACGGCTGGAAAACACTGGGCTGCTGAGAAGGTGCGAGATGTACGGACAATTTCAAATCTTATCAGTATCGGATCAACCTGGGACCGGGCTTCTTCTGACCTGGTTTCCCATGCGGTTTCTAAGGGTTGGTGTAAAAACGCTGAGGCTTTCAATTTCAGTGAATGCTATAGTGACCTGGTGTATACCAAGTTTGCGGCTGGAGAGCATCGTTCTTGCAGAATCGGTGATCTCTTGCATGAGCATATCGGTGAAATCGATGTCCCGTTTGCAATGAAAACATTACGTGATCATGGTCCGATGGCTAATGACGGTTGGCTGCCCGGTAAAGGGATTGTTGGTGCAGAGGTGTGTATGCACGCCAGTTTTGGGCCTGTTCGAGGCAGTCAGACGACAGGATCAATGATCTCTCATCTAGCATCGGATGAGCATACCCATTGGCTCACCGGTACGAGTGCAACCTGTACATCTGTTTTCAAACCAGTGTGGATGGATGCAGGACTACCCGATCTTGGTTCATCTCCAACGGGAAATTATGACGGTGCGACGATATGGTGGCGTCATGAAAATCTTCACCGTGAAATTTTACGGGACTATTCCAATCGAATAAAAATCATTGAGGTTGAGCGAGATGCCCTGGAGGAGAAATTCATAAACGAAGTTGATAATTTGTCGCACAAACCGGGTGAGATCCGGCAGTTATTGACCAAACAGTGTTTTGAAGATGTTGAGAGAGCTGAGGCGAAATGGCTTGCTCGTATGATTGATATGACCCCAGTTAAGCAGCGGCCACTCTTGGACAAAATTGCCTGGCAAGGCTTTGATCGCCAGGCAAGACGAACCAAAAGTGATGAGGAAAAATTGGATGCATACCCACATAAACGGAAAAAGCCTCAAGGTCTTCGTCGGAGAGATGCTATAATGGATTAACCACCAATTGAATTAAAAGTAATGTTAGAAATCCTTGTACCCCTAACGAGAGAATACACCCTGGTAATTCCAGAGGATTTAACGGCTTTGATCGCCTGGGTGATTGGATTTGCTGGCATTATCCTGGTCAGCATTATTTTGAGTGACCGAAAAATTCGTGTGGATCGTCCATTCCTGATTTGGTCTGCTATTCTGAGTGTGCTGATCCTGGTGTTGACCCCATTCCTGGGGATACTACCGAGGTTGGGTGTATCTGTGGGTACAGGAGAGGTTCCAGTGCAGCACCTGATGTTTTTTGCTGCTGTGCCCTGGATGGTGGCTGGCGGAGTCCTGGGGGTCATACCTGCAACAGTTCTGGCTGGCCTATCGGGCTTGTTACTGGCTTATCTGGATACACATAATATTTTCACCCCTCTTGTATTGATGAGCGCTGCTGTGGTTTTTTCCTGGTGTATCAGGCAGCGATTTCGGACACCGGTTTTCAAATGGTTAAGGTTTCCGGTTGTGGCTGCGATCCTCAGCTTGATAACCACCGTCCCAATTATTTTTTTGACATTGATCTTAAGCACGCCTGGGACGAGCGCTGCCAGGATCGGAACTGCTGTTGCGCGTTTCCCAATGGTGGTGTTTGCCTTAGGCGGCATGGTTTTGATGGGTGGGGTGGTCTGTGTGATTGTGCAGGCGTTTGCTCCATCCTCATGGGGAAGTAAGCTGCCGCTAAAACCTTCACCTGGTGAGTTAAATATCTCATTTCGGATCTTATTGATTGCACTATCGATTTTTATCCTTGCTGTAACAGGCATTTTTGTCAGCACCTGGCGAGCCTCAAACCGCCATTCCCGGCAAATGATGGTGAAACAGATGACCGATACCAGCCATGTCGCTGGTCACAGCCTGGCTATCTTTCTTCAAACTGGTGAGGAGATAATACAGGATTTGGCATTGACATTGAAGGAGCGTTCAGGGTCTCCAGAAGATGTAAACTCACTTTTTGCCCAAAATATGCAGGTGTTCCCTTTCTTTGATCAGATTGCATTATTAAGTTATGATGGCGGTCTTGCAGCTGGTTCTGCACCTGCATTGGGTTTGGATTCGATCCTCAGTTCTGATGATGATGTGAATTTCGCGAGCGTTTTTGCAGATGGTAAACCACGAGTTTTGATAAATTCAATCGATGAAAGCCAACCAACATGGGCAGTATTTGCCTTGAAGGTTGAGGCAGAATCCGAACAGCAAGCTCAGGTATTATGGGCAGAAACGATCCTTGAAAATAACCGCTTTGCTCAATCCTTTATCCAACCCTTAGATGTGCTAATTCGCCAAGGAGGCTTTTGGCAAATTGTTGGAGCAGATGGAAGGGTTTTAATAACCAGGGGAAACGATGAACTAACAGCAGGATTTGTTGGCTCAAGCCATATGACATCAACATTTTATCAAAGTAAAACGGATCAAGGTCAGACACTGCTGCATTACTACCAACCTATTGATGGCACGAACTGGGGTATTTCGGTCACCTTACCATCCTTTGTTTACCAAGAGCAAGCATGGCAGGCAACCTATCCTGTAGTGCTAATTTTTACTGGTGCCTTTACCCTGTTATTCCTGGTTCTATGGTTTGGATTAGCACCGGTGGTAAAGGAAATGGATTTAATGGCTAAGGCAATCCATACGGTTGCTTCTGGAGATTATGATCATGATGAAATGCTCAGGCGATCATCCGGAAGCAAAGGTCGCTTCTCCAAGGCTTTCAAAGAAATGTTGATAAGCCAGCAGCACCAGATGGACAAGCAAGAAGAATTATTTTCAGTAAGCGGGAAGGTGGCCGGTCAGTTAAATGCAAAGGATGCCCTGCATAGTGTCATGGCTGCTTTCCTTAAACAGGGAGCCAGCTCTGTGAGAGTTGTGTTTTATGATAATGGGGCAGGAACGTCCCCCCGTCAACTGGATCATCGACTTGGATTAGGCAAACATTCCAAGTTATTAGAAACCTTTGACCAGGATGTTGTTGAACTTTCCCAGGAGAGTCGTGCTTTGGTTTTAAGAGGTGATGATTTAAGTGGTTTATTGCCTGGTGTTGAAGGCTTCCTTGATCTAAACGCCGTCATCATTCTGCCGTTAAAGTGGAAAGACATTGGGTTGGGTGTGTTATGGGTTGCTTTTGCAGATGGCTTTGACTTTGATGAAAAAGATCTGCGTTATTTTGAGAAACTGGCACATTTAGCTTGCTTAGCAATTGTAAACGCAAAGACCTATTCGGATTCACAATCTGCGCAGATGCTCTTGGACGACATTTTTGACCTGATCCCTGAAGCCATATTAATCATAGATCGTAATGGCAAAGTGCTGTTGCATAACAATAAAGCCAACAGTGTTCTGGGACTGGCTGGTGGTTCCTTTGTCGGTAAGTCGATGGCAAATCTGCTCAAGCCGGAAGACCTTGTTGAAATTGAACACAAATCGGGTTCAAAGCCGATGGCAAAATCTGTTCATTTGATGAGTGGAAAAGAATTTCATCTTATCACCAGTCCTGTGCGAATTAACCAACGTGAGGTAGGTCGGGCGATGATCTTTAAGGACCTGACTCACGATAGTAAAACAGAATCTCTGAAAACGGAGTTAGTAACAACAGTCAGCCATGAACTGCGTTCACCACTCACACTCATCCTTGGCTATGCCAAAATTTTGCGGTTAACGGGTACTCTGAACGACCAGCAGGAAGTTTACATCAGCAACATCATCGATGGACTTAGTGAAATGATGTCTCTGGTGGAGAAATTGCTGGATATTGGACGCCTGGAAGGGGGCGATCCGCTTGATGTTAAATCATTTTCTGTTGAGACATTTGCCAGGCATTTGGTGAAAAGTATGGACGCCCAAGCCAGGCAGAAAAATATTCAGATTAATCTTGACTTGCCAGAAATACCTATGACAATTGAAGCAGATCAAACCTTCCTGACTCAAGCCCTGAAAAACCTGCTAGACAATGCGATTAAGGTCTCGAAAATGGGTGGCGAGGTGATCGTAAGGGTGATGCGGGTAAATGACCGTGTCGTCTTCGCTGTGCAGGATGAGGGCATTGGCATTGCGCCATTGGATCAACGAAAATTGTTTAAGAAGTTTAGCCGTGTGAGTGTGCAAAACAGCCAGGAGCAGGAGGGCAGCGGTTTAGGGTTGGCAATTGTGAAATCTATTGCAGAACGGCATGGCGGTCAGGTAAGATTAGAGAGTCAATTAGGTAAGGGAAGTACCTTTTTTGTTGAAATTCCTCTTAAGCAGCCTCAATAATCCTGGTTTCATTGAAATTCGTTCCCCCAAATATTTGACAAACCGCATATAAATTTGCTATAATTATAGGTTGCATGCATTGGAAAATGATGACAAAGTCTACAGAAAACACCTGAGAATCAGCAAGCTTCTCTAGGTTTTTCTCGCGTTAATACAATTAATTTATTTTTTAAACGATATACAGGAGGTTCCTCGTGGAAACAAAGGGATTAAAGGCACTACGGATTGGTCTTGCATCTCCTGAGGTTATTCGGAGCTGGTCTTATGGTGAGGTACTTAAACCAGAGACCATTAATTATCGACGATTGCGTCCTGAGAAGGACGGATTGTTCTGTGAAGCAATTTTTGGCCCCACACGGGATTACCAGTGTTATTGCGGTAAATATAAAAATCCTCGTTATAAAGGCATTGTTTGTGATAAATGCAATGTTGAAGTGACTCGTTCCTCGGTCAGGCGAGAGCGGATGGGACATATCGAGTTGGCCGCGCCTGTGGCTCATATTTGGTACACACGCCGGATACCATCTTTCCTGGGCTTGATGTTAAATATTTCCCGCAGAAACCTGGACCGGGTGCTTTATTTTGCCCAATACATCGTCACTTACGTCGATGAAGATGCTCGGCAGAAAGCCCTCAAGCGATTAGAGGATGAGATCAGCCTGTCAGAACGTGAGCTGGGCGAAAAGATCAATGCACAAATCGCTGAGGAGAAAAAGAATCGCGATAAGGCTCTTAAAGAAATTGATGCCCAAAGACTGCAGCTTAAAGAAAAATATGACGAGCAGGTAGGCAAGCGGATTGATCCTGTAATAAAAGAAGGTCAACGGCTTGAGAGTGAAATTCAAACACGAATGGGTAAGAAAATCCGTAAGGAGATTGTTTTTGCCGCGCTTGACAAAGAGGAAACCATCGTTGATGTTGGCGAAGAGGTTGTTTCATCTCACCTGACCAGTGTTCAAAAGATCGTGAAAGATATGATTGACGATCTGGAATCTGATCTGAAAGACCAGCGCGATCGCGAAATTGAAAAGCTGGGGCTTGAAAAAGAAAAGGTCAGAGCAGAATCAGATCTGAAAATGGAAGAACTGCGCAATGAATTGGTTGACCAGGCAGAAGAGAGCCAGACAGAATCGGCCAGGTTGCGCGATGAATTGTATGAGCTGGAACCTTTTACTTTCCTGAGTGAAGCTCGTTATCGAGACCTTAAATCCCGCTGGGGTCAGGTCTTTCGTGCGGATATGGGTGCAGAAGCATTTTTTGACATCCTCAAGCGGATCGATATGGATGCGATGGCTGAAGAATTGTGGGAAGAAATTCGGACGACCCGCAGCAAGCAAAAGAGAAAGAAAGCCACTCGTCGATTGAGCATTATTGAATCCTTCCGACGTTCTCGCAATAAACCGGAATGGATCATCATGACCGTTTTGCCCGTCATCCCGCCGGACTTGCGCCCGATGGTACAGTTAGACGGCGGTCGGTTTGCAACCTCGGATTTGAATGACCTTTATCGCCGCGTTATTAACCGAAACAACCGCCTGAAAAGGTTGTTGGAACTCGGTGCCCCGGATGTGATTGTGCGCAACGAAAAACGTATGCTGCAAGAATCGGTTGACTCCCTGATTGATAATTCGCAGCGCGGTAAAGCCCTCTCAAGGCGTGGGCGTCGTGAATTGCGGTCGTTAAGCGATATGCTCAAAGGCAAGAAGGGCCGCTTCCGCCGTAATCTTTTAGGTAAACGTGTTGATTATTCTGGCCGTTCCGTGATTGTTGTTGGACCCTATTTGCAATTGCACCAGTGCGGTCTGCCAAAGTCTATGGCTTTAGAATTGTATCGTCCCTTCGTGATCTCACGTTTGGTTTCGCAGGAATATGCTGCCAATATCAAGGGTGCCCGTCGGTTCATTGAACGTAATCGTCCGGAAGTTTGGGAGACCCTTGAAGAGGTGATCAAAGAGCGACCTGTTTTGTTGAATCGTGCCCCGACCCTGCACCGTTTAGGTATTCAGGCATTTGAACCTATTTTGATTGAAGGCAGTGCGATCCAATTACATCCCCTGGTCACGACAGCGTTCAATGCGGACTTTGATGGTGACCAGATGGCTGTGCATATCCCCCTGTCGGACAAAGCGGTTACTGAAGCCCGCGAACTCATGTTGGCGACCAAGAACCTGCTCAAACCTGCCAGTGGTGAACCGATCATCAGCCCATCGAAGGACATGGTCCTTGGCGTCTATTACCTGACAATGGTTCTGGATGATGAGTATAAGGGTCATGGGCGTGCGTTCTCAGACATTGATGAACTGATGATGGCTTATGATCTGGGGCAGCTGCATGTCCATGCGAAGATCAAACTCCGGGTTGAGACCTGGTACGATGATGCGAATATCCGCATGGAAGCACCGGAAACACGGTTGATTGATACCACCGTTGGCCGAGTAATTTTTAACAATGCTCTCACTGAAAAAATGCGTTTCTATAATGCAGTGTTGGATAAGAGTGGTGTAAGGGATTTAATAGCAGAAGTCTATGAGGTTTGCGGTCAGGAAGAGACCTGTGTCATTGCAGACCGAGTTAAGGAAATCGGCTTCCAATATGCAACCCGTTCTGGTTCAACGATTGCTGTTGCAGATATTACCGTTCCACCCAAGAAGAAAGAAATCATTCGAAGCGCCCAGGATGAGGTTGATATCATTAGTAGAGATTTTCGACGTGGTCTCTTAACTGAGCAGGAACGAGACGAGAAGATCATTGATGTCTGGCAGAAAACGACGGATATCGTGGCAAACGCTGTTAGAGATTCACTTGATCCAACAGGTGATTTAGCAACCATGGCAAATTGTGGCGCCAGTAAAGGTGGTTTTAACTCGATTGCACAGATTGCTGGTATGCGCGGCTTAATGGCTGATCCTGCGGGACGGATTATTCCCTTACCCATCCGTTCGAACTTCCGTGAAGGATTGACGGCACTGGAGTACTTCATCTCAACCCATGGTGCCCGAAAAGGTTTGGCTGATACTGCACTGCGGACTGCAGATGCTGGTTACCTGACACGCCGATTGGTTGATGTTGCACAAGACATTATCGTCAACGAAGAGAACTGCGGTACTGATAATGGTATTTTTATTAATGCAGATGATGATGTTGCCGGGCAATCGCTTTCTGAAAGGTTGTATGGCCGCGTGCTGGCAGATCGTGTGATTGATCCTGCAACAGGTGAGATCGTATTCAACCAAAATGATCTGTTAACGCATGAAAAGGTTAAGAAGATTATCCAGCTCGGCATCAAGACTGTAAAAGTTCGTTCACCCTTAACCTGTGAAATGGTGCATGGAATTTGTGCAGAATGCTATGGCATCGACCTTGGTAAAGGTGAAATGGTCAAATTGGGCTCAACGGTTGGGATCATTGCAGCTCAATCGATTGGTGAGCCAGGTACACAGTTAACGTTGCGAACTTTCCATACCGGTGGTGTGGCTGCTGGTAGTGACATCACAACCGGTCTTCCCCGTGTTGAAGAACTTTTTGAAGCCCGTAAGGCGCCGAAAGGTGAAGCGATCATTTCTAGGATCGCTGGTACTGCGCATGTGATCTATTCTGAAAAATACACAGACCAACGTATTGTGCGGGTTGATCATAGTGAGATGGTGTCTGATGAATATGACATCCCTGAAGATTGGACGATCATGGTCGCTGATGAGGATCAAATTGAGATGGGCACCATCATTGCTTCGCAAGATGAGGCGATCATCAAAGCCCAACACAGTGGTCGTGTAAGGATTGAGGATCAGAAGGTAATTGTTTCTTATGAAGTTAAAGAAACCGAAGAATATGAAATTCCAACCACCTCTCGTTTGATCATTAAGGAAGGCGATAAAGTTGAGCCCGGTCAACCCCTAACAGAGGGTTCTCTAAACCCGCACACCATCCTTCGGATTAAGGGTCGGGATGCCTGCAACCAGTATTTGATGCGTGAGATTCAACAAGTCTATCGCACCCAGGGTCAGAACATCAATGACAAGCACTTCGAGGTGATCATCAACAAGATGCTGGGCAAAGTGCATATCACCCAACCAGGTGATTCGTCATATCTGCCGCAGGACCTGGTTAACCGGTTGGAGATCCGCAGGGTCAATGAGGAACTGGTTGAGCAAGGCAAACGCCCGGCGCGTTATGTTGAGATATTGCTGGGGATTACCAAAGCTGCCCTGGAAACCGAATCATTCCTTTCAGCTTCATCCTTCCAGCATACCATCAAGGTGTTGTCGGCTGCTGCGGTTGCCTCACGTGAAGACCCATTGTTCGGTTTGAAAGAAAACATCATGATTGGGAAATTGATTCCTGCCGGAACTGGTTTTGAGCCGGGACAATTCTCTGATGAAACACCGCTTCATGAAATGCAAAGCAGGCCGCTTGAGGGACGAACCTTTGATTTATTCGACGATGAACTCGAACAGCTTGATCTGGATTTAGACGAAGATGAGGATGATGTTGCAGATAACATCAGCGATCAAGAAGAAAATGATGATAAAGACGATTTAGACGCTGATGTTGATCAAGAAGAGCTGGAAATCATTGAATAACCCCAGCTTTAAATAGAAATTAAAAAATCCCGGGAAATCTCCCGGGATTTTTTGTGATATAATGAAACATATGTTCTTTATTCAGGATTCTTGACGGCAATCTGATAAAGGCTTAATATTGAGCTTGAGGAGCAATTATGGATTTAGGTATTGTACGCCCAATCAACATCAATGAAGAAATGCAGCAGTCTTATCTTGATTATGCGATGAGTGTCATCGTATCTCGGGCGCTGCCTGACGCCAGGGATGGACTCAAGCCTGTGCAACGACGTATCCTGTATGCCATGTATGACATGGGGTTACATCCTGGCACTGCCCATAAAAAGTCTGCCAGAATTGTGGGTGAGGTATTGGGGAAATATCATCCCCACGGGGATATGGCCGTGTATGATGCGATGGCACGCCTGGCGCAAGACTTTTCTCAACGTTACATCTTGGTGGAGGGGCAGGGAAATTTTGGCAGTGTTGACGGCGATCCGCCTGCTGCTATGCGGTACACAGAAGCCCGATTGACAGACATATCCATGGACATCCTGCAGCAGTTGGGAATGGAAACCGTAGACTTTGTCGATAATTTTGACGGTACGCTCCAGGAACCAGAGGTGTTGCCTTCTTCGATTCCCAACCTGCTGGTTAATGGTGCATCGGGCATTGCTGTTGCTATGGCGACCAACATCCCGCCCCATAACCTGGGTGAAATTGTTGATGCCCTGGTGATGATGCTTGAGAATTGGACAAAAATTGATGATATAGGCGTCGAAGACCTGATGCAGCACATTAAAGGTCCTGATTTTCCCACGGGTGGATTAATCATTACCGATGATCAGACAGAAACCCTGGCTCAATCTTATGGGAGCGGCAAAGGCCGTCTGCGAATAAGAGCCAGGGTCATGTTGGAGGAGATGAGCAGGGGGCGCAAACGTATTATTGTGACAGAATTGCCCTATATGACCAATAAAGCCTCTCTGATCGAAAAGATTGCTGAATTTGTTCGAGATGGGGTTTTAGAGGGTGTCAGCGACCTGCGGGATGAATCGGACCGGCAGGGAATGCGGATTGTGATCGAGTTAAACAAATCAGCTGTTCCTGATGTGATCTTAAGGACGCTCTATAAACGCACATCCATGCAGGCCACTTTCGGGATTAACTTGCTGGCGCTGGTCAAGGGACAACCTCAAAAATTAAACTTAAAGCAAGCATTAAAAGTGTTTGCTGATCACCGTTTAGAGGTGGTTAAGCGTCGCAGTGAATTCGAGCTTAAGAAATGTGAAGCACGCTTGCACATTTTGAAGGCATACCTGATTGCTTTGGAGAACCTTGATGAGGTTATCTCGACCATACGACGATCCCAAAGGGTTGAAACGGCGCGAACGAACCTGATGCGTAAATTTAACCTTGATGAAATCCAGGCCCAAGCCATTCTCGATATGCCCTTACG
Source organism: Candidatus Brevefilum sp. (assembly GCA_007135845.1). The sequence continues at coordinate 5,950 of SLIC01000126.1, read as the reverse complement.
TCGTTTGGCTGCCCTGGAGCGCAGGAAAATCGAGGATGAGTTTAAAGATATCACCAAACGGATTAAGGAGCTCAAGAATTTACTTCGCTCACAAAAGAAAATGCGCGGGGTTGTTGTCGATGAGTTAAAGGCAGTGCGGGAACATTATGCAGACCCTCGCCGTACGCAAATCATCCAGATGGAGCATGGTGAGACAGCCATTGATCGTCTGACAACAAAGGATGTTATGCCAGAAAAGTATGTGTGGGTGGCGATTTCTCGCAATTATCGTATTGCCCGAACCGATGAGGATAAATCATTCAGGCAGTGGGGGATCGATGCACCGAAAATGATCCTTCGGACGACCACCCATCATACCCTGTACATTGTTACTGAAAAGGGTGAAGCAGCGGCCCTTTCGGTGCAGGCTGTACCTATTGCTGATGACCCTGAAAAAGGAGCCCAGATCACGGCATTGACGCCGCTAAGACGGGAAGATTCACTGAAGATGATCTTTTCAGCTCCTACGGGTTTGACAGAAGATGATGGTTATATCACCAGTGTCAGCCGGATGGGGATGATCAAACGGTCTGCCCTGCGTGATTTACCTGGACCATCGGCCAATTTGTTTACGTTGGCAAAGATCAATGGTGGTGATAGCCTCGTTACGCTGGTGATCACTCAGGGCACCCAGGATATTTTATTAGCCACCAAACAAGGCATGGGCATTCGTTTCAGTGAAGATGAAGCAAGAATTATGGGTCTTGTGGCAGCCGGCGTGAACGGCATCAAACTGCATGCAGGTGATGAAGTTGTGGGTGGGGGCAATGCATCGCAACGTGGTGAATTATTGTTGGTGACCAATCGTGGGCGTGCCAAGCGCATGGAAACATCTTTATTCCCAACCCAGGGTCGTTATGGCCTTGGGGTTATTTCCTGGAAACTACCAGAAAAAGAACACGTGATTGGTGCAATGATTGGTTTGTTGGGTCAAAATGGCGTGTTGCATTTTCAAGAGGCAGCCAGCCGTTTGGTACGGGTGACTGATGCGCCGAGCTGTAACCGGATGCAACGGGGTGATGTAATTATTGAAGTTAAGACGGGTGATGAGATTCTTGAAATGACGATCCCACTAGATGCAGTGGCTGTACTGGGGAAATGAGATCATCAAGGAGATGCGTTTATCGGCTGGGTGAGGGAATAGTGGAATATGATCTTGCCATCTAATAAACCCATCGTGTCCCGACTCTCGAATTGATTTCCAGCCGCATCTTCTGTTTGCCAGCGAAAGTTGAGGATGTTTCTGTTTTGAACTTCGTTAATCAGTTTGAATTCACCTTTCGCGTAGGACTCGAGTAAAGATTTGATCCAGGCACGGATTCCTTCAATACCCTGTACTGCCCGAGCCGTACGGATAAGAAAAGCATTATGGTGATAGAGCCTGAGCACCTGGTCAATCTCCTGTTTGTTTAAGGCACTGATATACTGGTTGGGAAGGCTGGTGGATTGATTTGGGTTTTGAAAAGGGTAGTCTCTGACAAGATCCCAGAAATGAGGGAGGTCTCGGCGGCAGCGTCCCCATTCCCAGAAATTGACCGCTGTAATGCCTAATTTTTGGGCGACGTCCATGAACTCGATCACTTCACTTTCCTGGGGCACCCAGCCGTGTTCTCTGAAGGTCGGTCCAGTGGGGATGATGGGTCTAAAGGGTCTGATTTTCTTAAACTCATTGACACAGCGGATTAATTGAGCGCCGGCATTATTGCGAGACCTCATCCAATACACCTGGGGCATGTTGTAGTCACAACGATCCAAGAAATTCGTAAATGGAAAACCGTGATGATAGGATGGGAAACGATAAGAACTCAGGGCGATGGGTAAGCTCCCCAGGTTGCTGCGCAGGATGTTCATATACCGACTGGCAGCCTGAGCTTTGTTAGGCTGTTTATATTCACCTTCTGCATTGACCACAAACCCATCGACGCCCAATTCAACCGACCGCCTAACCGCGATTTCAGCCTCCTGGTTTGGGTAATTGCCATAAACATACTGCCAACCCCAGACCGATATATTCTGTGCATGCAGTTTATTTACAACAGGCCGAACGTAATCGAACCCATTGTTCAAATCTACATTATAAGGAAAGGCACCATCAGCAATTTTAATTAAAACATGAGTCAGGTTGGCTTCACGAGCTAAGGCAGCAATCCTGTCTGGGTCTCCCCTTTCACATTGCTTAACGATCCAAATGTAATAACCTTTACCTGTTAACTTCATGGCATTTTTCCTTATTCTTCTCCTGGCGATCAACCAGCCAGGTCCAAATCCTCAGCGATGAGGTTCATGGCATTGATTACATTGCCAACATGCTCCCACAGGTCCACACCTAATTCTGCTGCGCCCTGTTCGATTTCTTCCCGGTTTGCCCCTGCGGCAAAGGATTTGTCTTTCCACTTCTTTTTCACCGATTTCGGTTTAAGGTCATCCAGTGAACGAGAAGGCCTTACCAGGGCTACGGCTGTGATCAATCCGGTGATTTCATCGCAGGCAAACAGGGCTTTTTCCATCAAGGTTTCCCGAGGTATGCCAGTATGATTGGCATGGCTGAGAACGGCCCGGATGATCTCATCAGGCACACCATGCTCCCGAAGGATGGGTTCTCCTGCCGTGGGATGTTTTTCCATGGTGGGGTGAATCTCCCAATCGAAGTCATGCAGCAGCGCAGCGACTGCCCATTTTTCCTCATCCTGGTCATATTTTCGAGCGTAAAAGCGCATGGCCGCTTCAACTGCCAGCATATGCTTGATCAGGTTTGGGTTCTTGATGTATTGATGGACGATTTTTAAAGCTTGTTCTCTGTTCATAATTCAATCCTTAAAGTGCAATATTGATGCCAACAGACATCTATTTTAATATAAGAATTTTAAAAAGCTTCAGGATTATGGGAAAATGGGTTCAGGGTTCCCCAGAATTGGTTCTGGATGGATGATGAAAATATCCCAGTAGGCATTAATGGAGGCAAGGATCTCACGGAACCACCAAAATGTATAACGAGAGCGATTGTAATTTGCTTCATCAGCAGTAACCCCATAGGCTTCAATATCCAGGGCATTGCACAGAAACAAGGCACGCGGCAGATGGTAGGCTTGCGTTACAACGATAAGCTTCTCGAGACCAAATATGGCCCTAGCGCGGTAGCAGCTATCATAAGTGCGCCTGCCTGCATAATCAAGGACGATATCTTCTTCAGGTATCCCCAGGGTGAGGGCATAATTGTACATTGCGCCTGGCTCGTTATAGAAAGGTGTTGTGTTGTCACCGCTCATCAATATTTTTTCAACCTTTCCAGAAAAATACAGCTCTGCGGCAGAATTAACCCTGTCTCTGAGGACGATACCGGGTGTGCCATCACGATTTAGCCCAGCACCTAAGACGAGAGCAACCGGGGCTTGCGGTACATTTTCTGGCAGGTGGGTTCTTGTTCTACCAAAGATAAGCATGCCTGTTCTGAGCAAACCCATGACCAGGAATCCGGCAATTACCAGATAGAGGATGCCATGGAAAAGAAAACGAAATATTTTTCGAAAGATGGTCATGGTTCAGGTGTTGATAAAAGGAGGGACTCCAGATCCAATTCAAGGGGAGCAATCGCTGACCGCAATGGGTTGTAAAAATGATCTTGAATAGAACGCAGAGCTTCGACATCGTAATTGAGAGCAGTGCTGATCGTGGTGAGACCTTGCGGACTGTCGGCAATCCTGATCACCGCTTCTTCCAATCTGAAACGGATAAAAGTAGGCAGTGTGGGTGAAGCAGATAAATTGAGGTTGGGGATAATTCCATCTGATTGCCAGACGATCATAAGCTGTTCTGGTGCATCTGGCAGGTTCTGCATGATATCACCTGAAGTCAACGGATCGCCAGTTAGGGCAAAGCTGACACCAAAATCACAGATGCCTTGAATATAGAGTGCCCGGAGCATAGCATTATAGCTGTAAGTATAAACAGGGGCGAGGGTTGGTGTGCTGGCATTGGCAAGCAAACCTAAGGGCACAAAATTGCCTGGAATGGATTGCGGCTCAATCAAGCAGGGTCGGGTCCCTGAAAACTGTTGGAGGGCTGCGATGGATGTACCAATTGACTGGTTTGTTTCTGGGTCAAAAAAGGGTGTGAAGCCGCGATTAATGTGAGCCATGAACTGGACGCCATAAGCAAAAACGCCGAGATGATTGGTCATCAGCATCACCTCAGCCGCGCCTTGCTGGTTGAGATACAGGTATTCAAAGGGTTTGAGCCAGGTCAGATGAATTTCACCATCGAGGAGTGCTGCAGAAAGTGACTGAAAATCGGGGTAGAGAAAGGCTTCGATGGCGTAATCGGTTTCATCGATGAGTGTGTTGACAAAGTCATTGATCGCCCCGTTCCCCACGCCGTTTTGCGGTGGGATGAAGCCAATGGTAATTGGATTTCCATCTGTCCCTAATGGGGGCAGGGTTGGTGTGGGCGATGGACGGGGTGTTGGTGTTGAGGTGGGGGTGTGAGCTGTTGTCGGTGTTTCAGTGGGAGCAATGGTTGGGGTGGGTGTCGGCGTCTCTGGTACACAGGCAGCAAAAACAATTGAAAGCAAGCAAACAGCAAGGAGAATTTTCCAAACTCGGTGGTGAGAATGATGCTTTATCATTGACAATTAAATCCGTTCGATCCAGGATGGGTGGTCGTATTTTTCATGGACAAGCTCTTGCGCCCGCTGGGTCTCTTCTACAGTGAGCTGACCCGGCTGGAGGTTTAGGTTCAGTTCTTTTTGAAACCCCCTCTGAAAAGCATGGCTGGCTTGTTCCCAGTTTGGGCGATGTCCAAGCTCACGCTCAATGGTGGTCGCATGGCTTAACAGGCGAGATTTTGCATCAGCCTGGGCAGCGCTGTCTTTGAATACCAGGGCCGTGATAATGCGGGTCAGGTCGCCATACAACGGTAACGCACCATGCTGGAGGATGCCCTCTTTGCGACGCGCCTGGGCAGACCCGATCAGCTTCTTGCCGTTGACCGTGATCTCATAATTCGAGGGGACTTCAAAACAAACCGGGTTAGGTGTTGGGGGCTTTTGGTTGGGCGCGTTTTCGTTGGCTTCAGGATTCAGCCCCAGGATAATTAGGGCTTCTAACAGCGCTTTGGAAAGGCGTAAATAACTTTCAAGAACACCGCCGCGAACCCGGGGTTCAGATTGATGGGCAATCACCGAGTAGGTCAGCTCATCGACGTGGAGGATGGCGCGTCCACCGGTGGGTCGCCGAACAAGATGCCAGCCATTCTGATTAAGCACATCCAGGTTGGCTTCTGACAAGCGTTGGGCGTGCCCCAGGGACAGGCAGGCTGGCTCCCAGGCATATAAACGCAATGTGGGAGGAGATTCAAACTTATAAACAGATTCCAAAATGGCTTCGTCAACGGCCATATTCCATGCGCCAGGTGCCGGGGGATGTTCGATCAAACGCCAGGTCGATTTTTCATAGAGCATTTTCTTTACCTTGAGATGAGTTATTTCAATCCCTTTTTTATACCACTTCTAGGCCCATCTGTGAATTGTTTGCATAAGAATGGTTTGACACCCCCGCTTGGGGAGTTTTGCTACCTTTTTTGGTTTCAACCGTATACTTAATAGTGAAATAACAACATTGAGAGTAAAGGAGATAAACATGGAACCAAAAAGATTATATCGCATCCCGTCTGATGGCATGATTGGCGGTGTTTGTGCTGGGTTGGGTGAGCACCTGACGATTGATCCCACCATCATCCGGCTGGTCTTTGTGCTGCTGTTTTTTGGGGCTTCTTCTGGCTTTTGGATTTACCTGATTATGTGGTTGATTGTTCCGGAAAAACCTGAGGGTATCTAAGAATTACGCTCGATCACGGTTATTAAATACTGTTCGCAGGTATCCAATCCAGATAAGATCAAACCGCCACATTTCATTCT
>SLIC01000051.1 GCA_007135845.1 Candidatus Brevefilum sp. | reverse complement strand
TCATTGCTGAGACGGTTAACCAAGCTGGTCTGCGAGCTTCGCTGTGTTATGAGGTGACTGATCGAGACGGTGTTGAAAAAGCAGAGCAGGGTTTACAAGAAAACCTACGTTTCATCGAGCGAGTGAAAAACAAAGCCCCCGAAGATGCCAACCTGCGAGCACATTTTGGCTTACATGCCAGTCTGACCCTCTCGGACGAAACCCTGGCTCGCGCAAATGAGCTCTGCCCGCCTGGGATTGGGTTTCACATCCATGCTGCTGAGGGCATTGCTGACCAGGTTTTCAGCCTGGAAACTTCTGGTAAGCGTGTGGCGCATCGGCTTGATCAATTTGGTATTTTGAGACCTGAATCGATCCTGGCCCACGGCGTCCATCTCGATGAAGGTGAAATTGCCCGCCTGGCGGAGACACAGACCTGGCTTACACATCAGCCGCGTTCAAACATGAACAACGCAGTTGGTGTTGCACCCATTGAAGATATGCTCGCTGCTGGAATGCGGGTGGGGATGGGTAATGATGGATTTTCAAATACCATGTGGCAAGAGTGGAAAGAAGCATACCTGCTGCACAAACTTTACCACAGGGATCCCCAGCGGATGGGCGGTTACACCATCACGCAGTTGGCAGTTGAAAACAACGCCGCCCTGGTGACAGCATTGTTTGACGGCTTGCCGGTTGGTGAGATATCTGAAGGTGCTGCGGCCGATTTAATCTTTGTGGATTACCATCCATTTACACCGTTGGTAGCCGGAAACCTGCCCTGGCAAATCCTGTTTGGATTTCAAGAGAGCATGATCACCGCAACCATCGTTGCCGGAAAGCCTTTAATGTATCGCCGGAATTTGTTAACCCTCGATGAGGCTGAAATCGCAGCTAAAGCCATGGAAATTTCAACATCCATTTGGAAACGCTTTGAAGATATCGCAACTCAGAAATGAGATAAAAAATATTCGTAGAAGATAAGGAAACTAATATGACTGACAATACAAAGAAGATTTACACACTGGGGATCGTTGGTGGGACTGGGAAAGAAGGCAAAGGGTTAGCTTACCGCTGGCTCCAGGCAGGGCATCGCGTGATTATTGGTTCAAGACAATATGAGAAAGCCCAGACGGCAGTTGAAGAGCTTGCAGATTTTATGGGATTTCAACCCGAAAACTTACAGGGGATGGATAACCGGTCTGCGGTTGAGGCATGTGATATTGCCGTGATTGCTGTTCCGTATGCAGGTCACAAAGCCACTTTGGAGGACTTAAAAGATTCCTTGCAAGGAAAAATCGTGATTGATGTCGTCGTTCCGATTGTTCCGCCAAAGGTTAGCAAAGTACAGATGCCCGAGGCAGGATCTGCCGCACAGGAAGCCCAGGCCATTCTGGGAGATGCTTGCCAGGTTGTGGATGCGTTCCAAAATATCTCCCATGAGCGTTTGCTGGGACAGGGTGATACAGATTGTGATGTTTTAGTTTGTGGTACAGGAAAAGATGCCCGGAAAGTCGTCATTGGCCTGGTAGAGGATACAGGATTAAAGGGATGGGATGCTGGACCAATTGAAAACGCCGTGGTGGTGGAAGGATTGACCTCGGTATTAATTGGATTAAATATCCAACACAAGGTGCATGCCTCTGGTATCCGCATCACAGGTATTCCTGACCAAAAATAATATGGATCTGACCTTAATTGCTCTTAAGGGACTGCCGCTGGTGTCCCCGGGCGATGATCTTGCCGCGTTGATAGCTGAGACCCTTGTGCGGAATGGAATAACGCTCTTGGATGGCGATATTATCGTCATTGCTCAGAAAATCGTCTCTAAAGCAGAGGATCGCTTGGTCAATCTTACAACGGTAATACCCTCTGAGGCTGCCCTAGATTATGCGCGCGTCACAGGCAAAGACCCGCGTATGATTGAATTGATCCTTTCTGAGAGCCAGGATGTCTTGCGTGTTCGGAACAACTTGATCATTGTTGAGCACCGTCTGGGTTTCATCAGTGCGAATGCGGGCATCGATCATTCCAATGTTTCAGGACCGTGGGGCGAACCCGAGGATTGGGTCTTGCTATTACCTGAAGACCCCAATGAGTCTGCCGGGGTCATCAGAAAAAAATTGGAAGGAAAATACGGCTGCCGGATCGGTGTTTTGATCATTGATTCGCATGGACGCGCCTGGCGGTTGGGGACAACCGGGACAACAATTGGCTTATCGGGTTTACCTGGCCTGGTTGATTTGCGCGGTGAACCCGATCTATATGACTACCAGTTACGAATCACCCAGGTTGCCGCAAGCGATGAATTGGCTGCCGGAGCTTCTTTGCTCATGGGACAGGCTCGTGAGGGCTTACCTGTTGTGCTCGCCCGGGGTTTTCCATATCCCTTACGTGAAGGTTCGTTGTCTGAGCTGATCCGTCCGAAAGAAGAAGACTTGTTCAGGTGAGGCCATAATGTATGCGATTATTAGTGAACTAGATACACATTCAACGGAAGTTGTACGGATTTTATGGCAAAAATTACGAGATTTATGCGGCCTGGAAGCGATCTATGACCTGCCGACACCGCATCTAACCTGGTTTGTTGCAGAGGATCTTGACATTCAATCAACTGCAAAAATTGTGAGTGCTATCGTTGCTGAAAACTGTGTGTTTACGACACATTCCTTTGGTTTGGGGATCTTTACAGGTGTTCGCCCAGTTTTGTACTTGCCGTTGGTGAAAACACAAGTGATGATCGACATCCATAACCAGGTTTGGGATCAAGTTCCAGCATTTGCTAATCGGCCGAACCGATATTATGAACCGTTTTACTGGATGCCTCACATTACTTTGGCAGTGAATGATTTATCATCAATCAACCTGGCGTGCGCCCTGGATTTGCTTGCTTTTGAGACAATAGATATATCAGTTTCTATTGACAATATGATCCTGGTCGAGCAAGGGTCTGATCCAAAGAACGAAGCTTTGAATCGTTTCCGTTTTTGCGGATAAAGGAGTATCTCTTGAAAATTTTAGCTCTGGCTGGTGGTGTGGGTGGCGCAAAACTCGTTGATGGTTTGGCTGCGCTTCTTCCACCTGATGAGCTGAGTATTATCGTCAACACCGGTGATGATTTTGAGTATTGCGGCTTAAATATTTCTCCTGATTTGGATACCGTATGTTATACACTGGCTGGCCTTGCCAATCCCGTTACAGGGTGGGGGCAGCGAGATGAGACCTGGGTGGTTTTTGACGCAGTACAAAACCTGGGTGGACCGGATTGGTTTCGATTAGGCGATAGAGACCTGGCTACACATCTCTATCGAACCAGTCAACTCGCTCTGGGTAAAACTTTATCAGATGTGACCCAATCGCTTTGTGACGCATGGGGTGTGGAGCATCGGGTCTTCCCAATGAGTGATGATCCTGTGCGGACCATCGTTCACACAGTCGACCAGGGTTCGCTTGGCTTTCAGACATATTTTGTTCAGAAAGCGTGTGAACCCGTGGTCGAGTCTTTTGATTTCCAGGGTGTTGAACAGGCGAGACCAGCCCCTGGTGCGCTGGCAGCCATCGATCAAGCTGACTTGATCATACTGACTCCTTCTAATCCCTGGGTAAGTATTGATCCGATCCTGTCAGTGCCTGGATACCTGCCGGCTATAATGGATAAGGTTGTAATTGCTGTGTCACCATTGGTTGCTGGAAAATCCTTAAAGGGACCAGCAGCTAAGATGTACCGTGAATTGGGTTTTGAACCCTCTGCTTCTGCTGTAGCATTTCATTATCGGAATTTCTTGAGAGGATTTGTGTTTGACAATCAAGATCAAGAAGAATTGGAAAAAATTCACGGTTGGCATATAATTACATTACTCACCAATATAATAATGAATGTTGAACGGGACCGCATCCGCTTGGCAGAGGAGATCCTCGAATTTGGCGATGAGGTCCTTGCCAGGAGTCACTAAACCTATGAGCCTTTGGGCAATCGTACCAGTCAAACCTTTGCGTCGTGGAAAATCACGACTATCGGAAATCTTAACTGAAGATGAACGCTCCCGATTAAATTACCACTTATTCACAAACACAATAGATGTTTTATTACAAGTAAATGCCATTTCTGAGATCCTTGTCGTCAGCAGAGATTCACATGTATTAACTGAAGCTCGGGAAAAGAAAGTCCGGACGGTTACCGAAAACGGTACTCCGGAATTGAATAATGCTTTACGAAGAGCATCGCTATTCTCAAATGTCTTTTCCAAAGAAGGGGTCTTAATTGTCCCAGCAGATCTGCCAATGCTGACCCCCCAGGATGTTGAAGACTTTCTTGCCCAACGTACCCATCCACCCCTGATGGTGATCAGCCCCGACAGACGACGTCAAGGGACAAACATGCTTTTTATCAATCCGGCAGACCTGATCACTTTCTCGTTTGGTATGGATTCTTTCAGTAAACATTGTGACCTGGCAGCGCAAAAAGGCGCCGAGGTGATCGTTTATGAAAATGAGAAAATTGCTTTAGATCTAGATGTGCCGGAGGATTATGATATCCTCCGTTCAACAAGTTTATTACCGATCTCAACTTAATTTAATAGTTTCTATAAAAAGGAGAACCAAAATGAAATTGGAAAGAGTTGCACTATATTTACAGGATGCACATGATCTGCGAGATGGACTGGATTATACGAAATATGCTGAGGAACGCGGATTTGAAGCCGTTTGGCAAGCAGAAAGCCGATTGGTTCGGGATGCGATTGTCCCGATGGCTGCCTATGCTGCGGTAACAGAAGAAATCAAGGTTGGATCTGGCGTGATCAATAACTGGACTCGAAATATAGGATTGCTGGCGTCAACATTTCTGACCCTGGATGACCTGGCTCCTGACAGGGTTATCTGTGGCATTGGAGCATGGTGGGATCCCCTGGCGAAGAATGTTGGTATTGATCGAAAGAGCCCCTTAAAGGCAATGGAAGAAACGATCGTTGTCCTGCGCCGCTTGCTGAATATGGAGCGAGTGACATTTGAGGGTGAATTTGTGCAGGTCAAGGATATTGAGCTTGATGTGGTCCACGGCAGGCGGGAACCCCGTAATGTTCCCATTATGATTGGGGCTACCGGGCCAAAAATGCTTGAGTTGACCGGTAAGATTGCTGATGGTGTTGTTCTTAACTATTGTGTTCCGCCATCTTACAATGAACGGGCGATTGATGAGTTGAAAAAGGGGCTAAAAGCCTCAGGCCGTACTTTGGACGATCTGGACCGGCCGCAGCTGGTTGTGTGTTCAGTCGATGAAGATGGTGATCAAGCAATCGAAACCAGCCGTGAACTGCTGACTCAATACCTGGCGCAGCAGCCGCATATTGCCAAGGCATCTGGCGTCTCCATGGATATCGTTCAACAGATTCAGTCAATCTTAGGCTGGCCTGCGACTCATGAGCAAATCCAACAGGCCAAGCACCTGGTCCCCGATGATTTGATTCACCGCATTACCGCCAGCGGTACCCCCGATGAAGCTAAGAAGAAGGTGCAGGAGTATATGAACAATGGTGCCACCTGCCCGATCCTCTATCCGGTCGGTGGAAATGTTAAGGTCCTGATTGATACCTTTGCCACAAAGTGAAAACGTTCCAAAAGCAGCCGGGTTCGAGAAACTGCTTTGTTTGCGGTAGGGAGAACCCGGCTGGGTTGAAATTAAATTTTTATACAATTGCTCCTGGAAAGGTGCAAGTGGACCTACGGGTATCGTCAGACTACGAAGGATACCCGGGGGTTGTTCATGGTGGGATTATCGCTGCAATCCTGGATGAGTGCGGCGGTCGGGCACATATGCTTGAACCAGATCGATTTTTGGTCACTGCCCAATTGAACGTGCGTTATCGCTTGCCCGTCCCGACGGACACAGACCTGATTGTGATCGGTGAAGCAGGTGATCGCCGTGGAAGAGTGTCCTACGCCCACAGTGAAATCCAGAATATGAATGGTGAAGTTCTGGCCGACGCTGAACTGGTTTTGGTCGATATTCCTGAGGAGCGATTGGCGGATGTCAATCCAGAAGAATTGGGTTGGCGTGTTTATCCTGATGAGGAGGCAGCATGATACGAGAATACTTGAGACCAACCTCGCTTGATGAAGCTATTTCATTATTGACTGAGGAAGGAAAAAATCGAAAACCACTGGGAGGTGGTACCAACCTGAGCCGATATCAATCTGGTGATTTTAGCGTGGTGGATTTACAGGAAGCTGGGTTGGATCAAATTAGCACTACAGACCAGACCATTGCTATCGGAGCGATGACCCGATTGGATCATTTATTAACCCACCCAAAGGTTGATCAAGAAATAAAACGAGCGATAAAAATCGATGCCGCTGAGAACATACGCAATATGGCGACTCTGGCCGGTTGGTTGATCACCAGTGATGGGCGTTCCATCCTGACGACGGTGTTGCTTGCCCTGGATGCGGCATTAACCTGGGAGCCTGAAAGTCAAAAGGTACTTTTGGGCGATTGGCTGCCGTTGAGAGATCAATTACCTCCAGCCGTTCTACTGACCGAGATTGCCTGGTATCCTCAGTTGCATGTGGCTTTTGAGTATGTGGCACGTTCACCCAAAGATCGCCCGATTTTGGTGGTCGCCATAGCGCAATGGGGCTCGGGTAGAACGCGGGTTGTACTCGGTGGAACGGGTCAAGCACCAATCGTTGCCATGGATGGGCCGGACAGCAGTGGTGTGGATTTTGCCAGCCACAATGCGGTTTATGAAGCAAATGATCATTGGGCGACGGCACAGTACCGGCGAGATGTTGCGGCTAAACTTGCCTTACGCTGCCTGGAACGCATCGATAGTTTAAAAGAAAGCGAGGTCTGAAATGAGAATTACATTAAACATTAATCATCAAGATATTCCATTAAATGTACCTGCCGGTGAGCGGTTGATGGATACGCTTCGCTGTCTTGGATATTTCAGCGTGAAAAGCGGTGGCTGTCAAAAAGGTGAATGTGGTGCATGCGCAATTCTTTTTGATGGCAGGCCAGTTAATAGCTGTACCATGTTAACGGCCCAGGCAGAGGGACATCTCATTCAAACAATTGAAGGCCTCGGCGAACATCCCGAGCAAGGTTGGCGCAAAACTGATGGCTTGCATATCATTCAACAGGCTTTTGTGGACACAGGCGCAATTCAATGTGGTTATTGCACACCCGCGATGGTGTTGGTAGCAAAAGCCTTAATTGAGCAAAATCCTTCACCCACTGAAGATGAGGTACGGGAAGTGCTTTCGGGCGTCTTGTGCCGCTGCACTGGTTATCTTAAACCGGTTCAGGCTGTTCTGCGTGCTGCAGCCACGTTACGAGGAGAAGAAGTTCCACCCATCGAAGAACCTATTGAGATACGAGATGTGATCGATTTCGATAAAAGCCCTGGTTTCGACGGTACCCCGCTCACATCTGGCACGGGTACGATGACAGAGACCAGAGTCTTTCCGAAATTGAAGGTTTTGGATGCGCATTCCCCAATGAAAACCGTTGGACACGGCGAACCAAAAGTTGATGCAGTTAAGCTTGTCCAGGGCAAGCCGGCCTTTACGGCTGATTTTGACAAGCGAGATTTGCTGGTTGCCAAAGTTTTACGCAGTCCCCATGCCCATGCGGTTATAAAAAATATTGAAACCTCTGCTGCGGAAGCCTTACGTGGTGTGGCGGCAGTCTTGACCTGGAAAGATATCCCCCGTGTGGTGTACTCAACTGCCGGTCAATCCCATCCTATCCCCGGACCCTTGGACACATTTTCGTTGGATAAAAAAGTGCGTTTTGTGGGAGATCGCGTTGCCTTTGTAGCGGCTGAAACTGCTGAGATTGCCGAAAAAGCTTTGTCGTTGATCGAGGTTGATTATGAAATTTTGCCCGCAATCATCGATCCTGCCCAGGCAATGGATGAAGGCGCGATCCGCATACATGATGAAGAAGAATATGTGAATTTTGCTGATTCAGACCCATCCCGCAACCTGGCAGCAGAAATCCGGGTTGATATCGGTGATGTTGAGCAAGGGTTTAAAGAAGCAGATCGAATTTATGAAGCAGAATATATCGTCCCCAAGGTGCAGCAGGCACATATTGAGCCGCATGTTGTGGTGACTTATTGGGATGAGGATGACCGGTTGGTTATTCGTACCAGCACTCAGGTGCCATTCCATGTGCGTCGCCAAATTGCACCCGTCCTGGATCTGCCAATCAAACGCATTCGGGTTATCAAACCCAGGATTGGTGGTGGTTTTGGTGGCAAACAGGAGGTGCTTATAGAAGATGTGGCTGCACACCTGACGATTGCTACTGGACGGCCCGTAATCTATGAAATGACCAGGGAAGAAGAATTCATAGGTGCACGCACGAGGCACCCGATGAAGGTCCGTCTCAAAACCGGTGTGAAAGAAGATGGCACGATCACTGCCAACGAGATGTACTGCCTGAGCGATACCGGAGCTTTAGGCTGTCATGCACTCACCGTTACTGGGAATACCGGTCATAAAGCCATGGCACTTTATGTCGGTGATGGTTCTTACAGGGAGCATCCAAATATACGCTTCTACGCGGATGTGGTCTACACCAACACTGTGCCATCAGGTGCTTATCGGGGTTATGGCGTGCCCCAGGGCTTTTGGCCCGTTGAACGTCATATGGAAACGATTGCCCGAGAGCTTAACCTGGACCCGATTGCCTTCCGTTTGAAGAATGCATTGCGATCGGGAGAAATTCATCCCTTCAGCACAGAATGGAGCGAAGGTCGTGAGCCCAAACCAGAGACAATTTACACAGTCGGTTTAGAGGAATGTGTCAACCAGGGCAGAATGGCAATAGGGTGGGACCATAAATATAACAACGAAGCCTGGCATCATGTTCCTGGTGCAGCCCACCTGCGTAAAGGTATTGGGATTGCCATGGTAATGCAAGGGACAGCCATCCCCTATCTCGACATGGGCGGTGCCAGCATTAAGATGAATGATGATGGGTCCTTTAACCTTCTTGTAGGTGCAACAGACCTGGGAACTGGTTCAGATACGGTTCTTGGGCAAATGGCAGCGGAGACTCTGGGCGTACCCCTGGAAGATATCCTTGTCTATTCTTCAGATACAGATTTCACTCCCTTTGATAAGGGTGCCTATGCCTCAAGCACAACGTATATTTCCGGTGCAGCAGTCGTTAAAGCCGCTGAGCAGGTTGCCCAGCAGATTCGCGAACGGGCGGTTTTAATGTTTGCTGAGGTTGACAAGGAAGTCGATGTGAACGATATCAAACTGGAGGATCGGAAAGCCACTGCACCCTCTGGTGAATCATTTGGTTTTGATGAGATTGCTCTGCATGCACTTCACAAGACAGACCAGTTACAAATAATGGCTGTTGGGTCGCATATGTCCCCGGTTGCACCGCCGCCTTTTGCTGCACAATTTGCAGAAGTCACGGTGGATACTGATTCCGGTATGGTTACCGTTGATAAGCTGGTGATGGCGGTGGATTCAGGTGTGATCATTAACCCAATTACTGCCTCTGGACAGATTGAAGGCGGCATGTCGCAGTCATTAGGTTATGCTGTCTGTGAAGAGATGGTTTACGATGAAAACGGCCAACCACGGGAGCGGGATTTTGTTGATTACCATATTTTCCGTTCCGATGAAATGCCCGAGTTAACCACAATTTTTGTGGAAACCTACGAGCCTTCGCATCCATACGGCGCTAAAGCTGTGGCAGAAATCCCATTGGACGGTGTTGCCCCTGCTGTTGGCAATGCCATTCTAGACGCGTGCGGTGTATCACTTCATAAAATACCTGCTCTGCCAGAGGATGTGTGGCGTGATTTAACTGAACAGCGAGCAACAGAAAGCAAGGTTTAGAATTGGCTGGATATCGTGTTCCTAGTTCTCCCAACATTGGGACAGAAAACCAGGTTTTTGTTATTGGGCATGTGAACCCAGATACCGACGCGGTTGCCTCTGCCATGGGATATGCCTGGCTGCTGCGTGAGCGGGATGGCCTTAATGCCATCCCTGCCCGGGCAGGCGCGATCAACTTACAAACCGCCTGGGTATTAAGAACGCTAGGACTCGAACCGCCTATGCTGTTCAATGATGCTTCACCGCGGTTCGAATCCGTGATGCGCCGTTTTGATACCGTCACACCTGAAAGCCCCCTGAGTGAAGCTTGGGCTATTCTCAGCCGAACGGGCGGCGTTGCGCCTGTTGTCAACAAGGACGGAACGCCTTACGGTTTGATTTCCGGTAAAACCCTGTTCAATTTCCTGAGTAAAATGGTCGGACCAAACCCACGTTACCAGAATATGACCCTGGCAGAGCTGCTTGAAATACCCTGCCGTAAAGCTGCAGAAACGGATGTTGCTCGCTACACGGCAACAACACGGATTCGAGACGTGATCAAGCGGCTGCTTAGGGATGATGTTGATGAGTTCTGGGTATTGGATGAGAATCAGCGCTACCTGGGGATTTGTCGACAGCGGGATCTTCTGGATCCACCACGTTTGAAAATCATCCTGGTGGATCATAACGAACCACAGCAGGCTTTAATGTCGATTGAAGAAGCCGAGTTGGTTGAGATTCTGGACCATCATCGCCTGGGTAATTCTTCTACGCATGAGCCGATTCGTTTTACAGTTGATATTGTTGGCAGTACCAGCACACTGGTTTCAGAACTAATTGAAGACGCCGGCTTGAGTGCACCACCTGATTTGGCTGGCTTAATGCTGGCCGGTTTGCTTTCTGATACATTAATTTTGACATCCCCGACAACCACGCCCCGTGATCAGGCAGCAGGAGAAAGGCTGGCTCGCTGGGCATTCGTGTGGGGCACACCACTCGCTGATGAGGACCTGCAATCCTACGGTCAGAAAGTGCTGACTGCAGGTACTGGTTTAGCAAGCCGAGATCCTGAAGATGTGGTCACGACGGATATGAAGAAATACGAAACAGAAAACGTCCGTTTTGCCATTGCACAGGCTGAAGTGTCCGACCTGCACGAACTCAATGATTTCTTAAAGCCATTGTGTCAAGCCTTACAGGAATTAAAAGAACGCAGGAGCCTGGACTTTGCGATGTTGATGGTGACAGATGTGGTTAAGGGTGTCAGTCGCTTGTTGATGGTCGATCCGCCCGTTGCTTTACATGATCTACCCTATCGACGGCTTTCTGATGGCACATACATGGCGGAGGGTGTGGTATCGCGGAAGAAACAACTCTTACCTGTTGTTCTGAGCCTGATCGAGGAATAAGTATGGATATCATAAAACGATTAAATCAAGCAATCACTGCAGGGAAATCGGTTGTCCTGTGCACGATTGTGAACACAAAGGGTGCTGTGCCACGGCATGCTGGTGCCAAAATGCTGGTTTACAGCGATGGCCGTTATGAAGGTACGGTAGGTGGTGGTGAAGTGGAGTACCGGGTCCTCGACGAGGCGATGGCTTCGTTTAAAGATGGAAAAACACGTTTCTTGACTTATGACATGATTGATCCCGAACGGGGTGATGCGGGCATCTGTGGTGGTGTGGTGACGGTGTTTGTTGAGCCATTTCTAGAACTGCCAACGATTGTCGTCGTTGGTGCAGGGCATGTTGGCAAGCCGATTGTACACCTGGCAAAGTGGCTGGGTTTCCGGGTTGTGGTCAGTGATGATCGTGAAGATTTATGTAACCCAGAAGAGACCCCAGGAGGAGATCTTTACCTGCCGGTACCCATGAGCCAGATACCAGAGAAAATCGATTTGGGTCCAAGAACTTACATGGTCTTGGTGACAAGGGGGGTGGATGTTGATATCGAAGGGCTTCCGGCAATCTTAGATACGAATGTACCCTATATTGGATTGATTGGATCCAAACGGCGGTGGACGCATACACAGGAAAAACTGATCGAGAAGGGTATCTCCAAAGAGGCGATTGAAAGAATAAAGTCGCCTATCGGAATTTTTATTAACGCAGAAACACCGAATGAAATCGCCATCAGTGTCATGGCAGAGATCATTGATCACTACAACCAGATGAAGAAGCATTTTCAGAGA
This sequence comes from Candidatus Brevefilum sp., assembly GCA_007135845.1. The sequence continues at coordinate 4,867 of SLIC01000051.1, read as the reverse complement.
GCATAGTACTGGAGGTAACAACATATGTGGAAAAAATTTATTTTAGCAGAATCAATTGATGAGGCAGTAAATGCATTAGCAGAAGCTGGAGACTCGGCTCGCATTATCGCGGGTGGAACAGATTTGATCTTAGAGATCGAACGTGGTGTCCGCAAGGGCATAACAACCATTATTGACATCACAAGGATTCCCGGTTTGGATGATATTGTCGAGGATAAAGATGGCATCATACACATGGGGCCTTTGGTCACGCATAACCATGTGGTTGCATCACCGCTTATTCGGGAAAAAGCCTTTGCCCTCTTACAAGCATGTTGGGAAGTTGGATCACCTCAGATCCGCAACCGGGGCACGATTGCGGGCAACCTGGTGACGGCTTCACCAGCCAACGATGCCATCAGTCCCCTGATGGCTTTCGGAGCTAAGGTCAAGCTGGTTTCAAAACGGGGCGAACGTACAGTTCCACTTTCCGATTTTTATACCGGTGTACGCAAAACTGTCATGACGCCGGATGAAGTTATGATAGATATATTCTTCGAAGCACCCAAACCGATCCAGCATTCCTATTTCATCAAAACAGCTTTGCGTCGAGCACAAGCGATATCCGTGATTAATGTCAGTGTTTTACTGGAAATCAAAGACGGACTTGTCCATCAACCGCAAATTACCTTAGGTGCGGCTGCGCCAACGATCATCTATGCAGAGGCAGCCGAGGCGTATCTTGAGGGGAATGCTTTAGATGATGAGGTCCTTGCTGAAGCAGCAACACTGGTCGCCCAAGCTTCTCGACCTATCTCCGATATTCGGGGTTCATCAGATTACCGTGATTATATGATGGGTGTCATTGCAAAACGGGCTTTATCAGCGATCCGAGATGGGGTTGATAAAGACCAGATTCCCAGCAATCCAATCCTTTTGATGGGTACCGGTCTTCATGCTGAGGCATCGAAAATCCCCTGGTCGGGAGATGAGATCCATACCTGGATCAATGGAAAGGAATTTCGGTTTAAGACTGGTTTTGAAAAAACCTTGTTAAATCTGATCCGGGATGAGGCAGGATTAACCGGCACAAAGGAAGGCTGCGCAGAAGGGGAATGCGGTGCCTGTACGGTCTTTTTGGATGGCCGGGCAGTGATGAGCTGCCTGGTGCCGGCACCCAGGGCACACGGGGCAGAGATCGTCACGATTGAAGGGTTGAGTGATGGCGAGGTTCTGCATCCTGTTCAGGATTCATTTGTTGCTTTTGGCGCAGTTCAGTGTGGATATTGTACGCCAGGTTTTGTGATGTCGGCTGTTAAACTTATGGAGGAGCGCAAGACTCCATCACAAGAAGAGATCCGGCAGGCAATCACGGGGAACCTGTGCCGGTGCACAGGATACTACAAGATTATCGAAGCCATTGAAAACGCCAGCCAGCCTGAATTTGCTGGTGCATCACAGGATAATCTAAGGGAATAACAGAGAAAAGGAGCGAACATGGCATATATAGGTGAATCCATAACAAGAATTGATGTCAAAGAAAAAGTAACTGGGAAAACATTATTTCCAGGTGATATAAACCTGCCTAACCAGGCATATTTAAAAATTCTATTTGCTGGCCGTCCCCATGCGATTGTCAAGGCGATCGACACGGCAGAAGCTGAAGCAATGCCGGGTGTGTTGGCAGTACTGACCGCAAAAGATGTACCTGTCAATGAGTATGGTTTGATCATGCCTGATCAACCGGTATTGTGCGGGCCGGGCTCTACGAAGGCATATGGGGATCGGGTGCGGTTTGTGGGTGACCAGGTGGCAGTGGTGGTTGCAGACACCTTGCCCATCGCTGAAGCTGCCGTTAAGACGATCAAAGTGACCTATGAAGACCTGCCGGTTGTCACTTCGATTGAAGAGGCGTTGCAAGAGGATCCTGTGCTGGTGCATCCAGACCGGGAATCGAATGTGTTTTGTCACTACCAGGTTCGGCATGGGGATGTTGATGAGGCGTTTAAGAACTGTGATGTACTTGTTGAACACGAATATCATACGCCGATGCAAGAACATGCTTATTTGCAGCCAGAAGCTGGGGTGAGTTACATGGATGAAGAAGGCCGGGTGACTGTGTTGGTTGCTGGTCAGTGGACTCATGAGGATCAGGAACAAATCGCTCATTCCTTGGGACTGCCTCTGGACCGCGTACGGGTGATTTATCCTGCGATTGGTGGTGCCTTTGGCGGTCGGGAGGATATGTCTGTGCAGATTGTGTTGGCGCTGGCAGCTGTTCGTTTACACGACCTTGGCATTGATCGACCGGTGAAAACCATGTGGAGTCGTGAGGAATCGATTGTTGGCCACCATAAACGACATGCGTACAAAATTAAGGCAAAATGGGGTGCCAACAAAGAGGGAAAAATCCTCGCTGCTGACGTACAGGTTTATCAGGATGGCGGTGCGTATGCCTATACCTCCACCAAGGTGCTGGGAAACAGCACATTGATGTGCACTGGCCCTTATGAAATCCCCAATGTTCGGGTTGATGCGAACTCAATTTACACCAATAACATCCCGGGAGGTGCCTTCCGCGGCTTCGGCGGACCCCAAGGTTCTTTTGCAGGGGAAATGCAGGTTAATCTCCTGGCTGAAGCATTAGGTATGGACCCGATTGAATTCAGGATGCGCAATTTGATCGACGATGATTCCCTGATGTCGACCAACTCACCACCGCCAAAGGGCGTGACGATCAAACCGGTGGTGGAAGCCCTGGCGAAAAGGTCCGGCTGGCAGTTAACAGAGCATGGCTGGGAGAAACCAACTGCTATGCCCGGTGAAGGTGTGGTTAAGCGGGGACGCGGCGTTTCCTGTGCGTTCAAAAACGTTGGTTTTTCCTTTGGTGCCCCAGAATCCTGTACTGCGATCATCGAGCTTCACGGCGGGGCTGAGATTGAACGTGTCGTCCTGCACCATGCCGGGGCGGATGTCGGTCAGGGTGCGCATACCGTGTTTAAACAATTTGCCGCTGAATCCCTGGATATACCATTGGAAAAGATTACCCTGGTGGCATCGGACACGGCCACTTCCGGCAATTCAGGCAGTGCATCTGCATCCCGTATGACCTTTATGGCGGGTAATTCCATTCGCGGTGCAGCTGCCCTGGCCATGGAAAAATGGCGGGCTGAGGAGCGACCTGCCGTTGCGGAATTTGTTTTTCGACCGCCTGCAACCACTCCGTTTGATCCTGAAACTGGTGAGTGCAACCCGAACTTCTCCTATGGCTATGTCGCAGAAACCGTTGAACTTGAGGTTGACACCGAAACCGGTGATATCCGATTGCTGAAGCTTTACTGTGCAAATGATGTGGGCAAAGCAATCAACCCCATGCAGGTTGTGGGACAAATCGAAGGTGCACTTGTCCAAGCAGCTGGGTATGTCATCATGGAGAACTTCATCCAGAAGGATGGTTATGTGATGACGGATATGTTATCAAATTACTTGATTCCGACCGTCCTGGATATTCCGGGTGAAATCGAATCGATTGTACTGGAATACCCTGAGCCAATCGGCCCGTTTGGTGCACGTGGCATGGCAGAGATGCCTTACCTGCCACTGGCCCCAGCCATTATGCATGCCATGTATGACGCAACTGGGGTTTGGTTCCACGATTTTCCCCTGACACCCGAAAGAGTGTTGCGGGGATTGGGAAAAATAAAATGAAATCCTATGTGCTCACCTGGGGCGGCGGAGATTTAGCTACTGGTGTGGCGATCCGCCTGCACCGGGTGGGCATCCGTGTTTTGGTTGTTGAACGACCCCAGCCCCTGGCGGTGCGGCGCTCAGTTTCTTTTGCACAAGCTGTGCTTGATGGCGGGGTTATGGTGGAAGATGTGCATGCGCAGAGGGTCGGATCGCCAGACCAAATGCATCATTGCTGGGAAGCGAACCAGGTGCCTGTTCTGGTAGATCCCGAGCTGGAGCTGTTGCAGCTTCATCGACCATTGGTTTTGGTTGATGCCCGGATGCGTAAAGTGCGTTCTGCATTGCCGCTGGAGATGGTTGGGTTATTAATTGGGTTGGGACCAGGTTTTACTGCTGGTGAAAATTGCCATGCTGCCGTTGAGACCAACCGCGGTCACTTCCTGGGAAGGGTGTACTGGCAGGGAAGTACCCAGGAAGATACGGGCATTCCTGAGAAAGTGGGACATTATCAGCAAGCGCGAGTGCTGCACACGCCGGTTGCGGGTCAGGTAGAGACATTTGTTGAAATCGGTGATACTGTTGCTGCTGGGGATCGTGTGCTCCGGGTAGGTGATCTTGTAATGACAGCGCCCTTTAATGGTGTGGTCAGGGGATTGATCTACCCTGGGCTGCATGTGGAAGCCGGCACCAAAGTTGGGGACATTGACCCCCGCTCAGAAGCGTTCCGTTGCCAGTATGTTTCAGAAAAGTCCTTAGCGATAGGCGGTGGCGTATTAGAGGCCGTGCTGACTAAACCCGAAATCCGCAGCAAGCTGCTGGAAGTGCAGGGTTGGGATCGATAGAAAGAAATGAAAATCGCCCAGGGACTTGGTTTAAAGCAGGGTGAAACCGTTGCGTTTGTGGGTGCAGGAGGAAAGACCGGCACCATGTTTACCCTGGCGAGGGAATTGCCTCCGCCAGTTGTCCTGACCACAACCACCCACTTGGGTACCTGGCAAGCAGCATTTGCCGATCACCATGATTTATTCACATCACCCGAAGCGCTTAAAAAGGTGATTGATGAAGGCATAAACACTGTGTTGCTCACCGGAACAGAGGTTGAAGGGGAGCGATTATCGAGTCTGAATGATCGGTCTTTGCAGGCCGTTCACGATTTCTGTGCTGAAAATGGCTATTCATTGCTGATTGAAGCGGATGG
>SLIC01000156.1 GCA_007135845.1 Candidatus Brevefilum sp. | reverse complement strand
TCAATCGCCTGCATGGCCGTGTAAATCGACTTGGCGGCCTGGCCCTTATCTTCCTTGATCTCAAACCACGGCCCGGTCGTATCCAAAAACTTATTAACTTCACCCGCCAACCGCATTGCCTCGGTGATCGCCGCCCGCAGCTTGACGGCCTCCAGGTGCCCTGCCACCGTCTCGAACCCTTGTCGCAGCGTCTCCAGCAAAGCCACATCCCCCTCACGCAGCTCACCCGGATCGGGCACCAGGCCCTCCCAATGCTTGTAGGCAAAGGAAAGCACGCGGTTGGCCAGGTTGCCCCAGGTGGCCACCAGCTCGTTGTTATTACGCTGGTAGAACTCCTCCCAATCCCAATCCGAATCACGGGTCTCGGGCATATTGACCGTGAGGTAATAGCGCAGCGGGTCAGGGTCGTAGCGGGTCAGGAAATCCAAACCCCACACCGCCCAGTTCTGGCTGCCAGAAAGCTTGCGACCTTCCATGTTCATGAACTCGTTGGCCGGGATATCAAAGGGCAGTACCAAAGGCTGGGGAGCCTCCGCGCCCATCTTCTCATCAAATGAATCTCCCACACCAATCAACTCGGCCGGCCAGATGATGGCATGAAAGGGGATATTGTCCTTCCCAATGCAATACAGCGTGCGGGAGTCCGGGTTTATCCACCAATGGCGCCAGGCGTCTGGATCGCCGTGCAGCAGCGCCCATTCGACCACGCTGGAAAGATAGCCGATGACGGCTTCAAACCACACATACATGCATTTCCCATCCCAACCCTCCACCGGCACCGGGATGCCCCACGCCAGGTCGCGCGTGATGGGACGCCCATGCAAGCCCTCACGCTCGATCTGCCCCAGGGACTGCCGGATCACGTTCGGCCGCCAAAAATCCTGGCGCTCGCGCAGGAAATCCGCCACTGGAGCCTGCAGCTTTTCGAGGTCGAGGTAAAAGTGGGTCGTCTGGCGCAGCTCAGGGGTCGAACCGTCGGTCTTCGTCTTTGGATCAATCAACTTCTCCGCTTCCAGCAGGTGCCCGCAATTATCACACTGGTCTGAACGGGCGCCGGTCTTGCCGCAAAAATAGCAGGTGCCCTCAACATAGCGGTCGGGCAAAAACCGCTCCTGGGCCGGTGAATACCACTGCAGTGATTCCTCGGTGTATAGATAACCATTCTCTCTCAGTGACAGGAAAAGTTTACTGGCCACATCAAAGTGAGTGGCGGTGTGTGTACTCGTGTAGATATCATAGGTCAACCCCAGCTTTTGGAACAACTCGATAAATTCAGCATGGTGCTGTTTATAAACTTCCTCCGGGGTGGCATTCAGCTCATCGGCGCGCACGGTAACAGGCGTCCCATGAGAGTCAGAGCCGGAGACCATCAATACATCCCGACCGCGCAGACGGTGATAGCGGGCAAGGATATCCGCCGGCAGGTAAGCGCCGGTGAGATTGCCCACATGGATTTGTGCGCTGGCATAAGGCCAGGCAACGGCAACTAATACGGGTTCTGTCATTCTTCACCTCTTTTCACTGGTTATTACTGATGATTGCAACAAAAAAGCTGGCCTCAGCCAGCAGTGTCTCCGGAGGTGACGCATCACCTCATGTTATGCTTCTGGAGAGCATAACGGCGGAGAGCAGGGCATGCACATAGCAAAAATAATCTTTCTCATGATTGAAATATTATACAAGATTAAAGGTAATCTTTCAACTGCCGAGCCTTAAGCGGGTGGCGCAGTTGACGCAGCGCTTTGCCTTCAATCTGCCGGATACGCTCGCGGGTCAACCCAAATTTCAGCCCGACTTCCTCCAGGGTATATGGGCGGTCGGTGTCCAATCCAAAGCGCATTCGCAGAACGCGTGCTTCCCTCGGGGAAAGAGTGGCGAGCACCTCTTTGATCTTTTCTCGCATCATCGTCTGGTAAGTCACCTCCATTGGTGAAGGTGTCTCTTTATCTTCCACAAACATCCCCAGTTCAGATTCATCGTCTTCGCCAACCGGCAGTTCCAAAGAAAGCGGCAGCCACGAGACCCGCATCATCCACTGCACTTTGCTGGCACTGATGCCCATCTCATCAGCCATTTCCTTTGCCAGGGGTTTCCGGCCCAATTTTTGCTCTAATTTATGGCTCACCTGGTACATCTCTCGGATTCGATCAATCATATGAACCGGGACACGGATCGTCCGACCTTGGTCCGAAATCGCACGTGTGATCGATTGACGGATCCACCAGGTTGCATAGGTTGAAAAGCGAAAACCACGCCGGTGATCAAATTTACCCACGGCTTTAATCAATCCCAGGTTGCCCTCCTGGATCAGATCAAGAAAGGGTAAACCCCTCCCAAGATAGCGCTTGGCAATCGACACCACCAGGCGAGTATTTGCTTTGATCAGGTGCTCCCAGGCTTGCTCACCATCTTTGACCAAACTGCGCAATTCCTTCTCGCGTTGCGGGGTGCGATCGTCATCATTTTGGTTCAAAGCCATCTTGGCCTTGTGACCCGCTTCAATCTGTTTGGCAAGGGTCTGTTCCTCAGCCATGGTCAGCAAAGGGACAGCAGACATCTCTTTCAGATACATCCCCACGGTATCGTCCGAACGAACGTGGTCAAGGCGTCCCTTTCCTGCACTTTCTGAGTCCGCTTTGCCATACGCGGTTATCGCTTTTGAATCAACAATCTCAACCCCCTTATGCTGTAAAAAGACGATCACAGCCTGCAATTCATCGTCGTCATCATCCTCGTCTGGAAAGAACCGCATCAATTCATCAACCGTGATAAACCCCTGGGTGTCCGCGCGTTTGATCAGCTCATCCACCAGTGTCTGTGTCTTATTTCGCCGATCATCCCCTATCATTCATCATCTCCAGGATATTTACACCTTCGTCTTTTAGGTTTGCATCCCCCCTCAACAACAGGGTCATAATTGTTCTTCACGCGCAACATGCGGTGGTTTTTCATCCGACACAACCGGTTGATGCTCACAGGGTGATTCATTCAAGTTAGCACCGCATACCATGCATAAACCGGCACAATCCAAACGACACAGCCGCTTAATCGGCAGCGATAAAATCAAGTATTCCCGGTAAATAGGGCGCATGTCAATGTTACCATCATGCGGCAAGACCTGGTCAGATTCCTCGCGATGGCGAGATGGAAATTGGTATAAGTCCTCAAATTCTGCATCAACAGGAAGATAAAACGGGTTCAAACAGCGCACACAATCGGCCAGCACCTGTGCGGTAACGCTAATTTGCAGCAGCAAACCTTCACGGGTTTTCGAGATCCGGATTCGGCTCTTCAAATCCCTGATGGCTAGGTCATCTATCTCTATTCGGTCAATTTCAATGGGTACCTCACGGCTTGATCCGATCGGTTTGTTGTACATATAACCGACGTTCAATCGCAAGGGGTTATTTTTGTTATCCACAGTTATTCATTCAACAAGACTATTGGGTAAAATTGAATACGGTCCGAATTATAACACGGCAGGGTTTAAGCGTCAACGTTAATCGGATAAATCAGGTGATTTTTGGAGAGACTCGATGAAACCATCCTTACTGATCGCTTCGGGCAACCCGGGCAAGCTGCGCGAAATAACTGCCATCCTTTCGCCCCTCGAAATTAAGCCGCTATCCACCCACGAAATAAGCCTGGATATCACTGTCCAGGAAACCGGCACCACCTACGGAGAAAATGCCCTCTTGAAAGCGCTTGCCTATCAAAAGGCATCCGGGCTGCCCGTACTGGCTGACGATTCCGGTTTGGAAGTCGTTGTTCTTGATGGCAAACCGGGTGTCCATTCCGCCAGGTTTTCGCCCAAAAAAAACGCCAACGACGCCGATCGACGCACCCACCTGCTGACGCAGCTCCAGGGTAAGCCACAACCATGGAATGCTCATTTCCACTGCACAGCAATCCTAGCCTTGCCCAACGGCGAATGGTTCGAAACAACCGGCCGTTGTGATGGGCTCATCATCCCTGAAGAACGCGGGGATGGTGGCTTCGGCTACGATCCGGTCTTTTACCTACCTGAATACGACGCCACCATGGCGGAGCTTCCCCCAGAAGTAAAGAACCGCATCAGCCACCGCGCTAAAGCCATCACAGCCATGCTGCCCTTGATAAAAGCCAGGTTGATGCGTCATTAATTCCTGCTACCACCGGTTGTGGTGAACCCGCTCTGGTTTAAACCTATCAACTGGTTCAGGTACGGACGCAGGATGTCCAATCGCTACCAAGGCCACCGGCCGGATGTCTTTGGGCATGTCAAGCAAAGACTGTATGCCCATCACCCTATCAGCATCCGGGAAAATCCCCAACCACACCGCTCCCAATCCCTTGGCATGGGCAGCCAGCAGGATATTCTGAGTCGCTGCAGAACAATCTGCCAACCAGGAGGCTCGCTTCACCTCCAACTTACGATCGCTGCACACCAGGATTGCCATGGGCGCTTCGAGCAGCATCTGTGAGGCAGGGTGAAATTCCGGGACTTCATGCAGCAAGTCGGGGTCATCAATCACAATAAAATGCCAGGGTTGCTCGTTCTTAGCAGAGGGTGCTTGCATCCCGGCCCTGAGCAGGTCGTGCAAGTCTGCCTCGGATATGGGATCACTCTTAAAACGACGTACGCTCCGACGGGTGAATATGGCTTCCAGGGTTTCCATTCATTATTCCTTTCCAGTATCGTCAAATCCAATCGCATCGACATAGGACTCCATAAATCCCGGGTCCGTGGTTAGTTCAATATAGTCCATATCCCCCAGGATTGCGGCAGCTTCCAGCCGGCTCCCGATAGAAATCAGCATCTCCTGGGCGCC
>SLIC01000018.1 GCA_007135845.1 Candidatus Brevefilum sp. | reverse complement strand
TGAGCTTGAAATCATGCGTGAAGCCGGAAGGATCAATGCAGAAGCGCTGCAAGCGGCGACGGCATTGATCAAACCTGGTATCACTACGGCTGAACTGAACGAGGCTTTCGAAGCAGTTCAGAAAAAGTACAATGTTGTTTCGCCCTTTAAAAATTACCCGGGACCATATCCCTATCCAGCCAGCATCTGTGCCAGCGTGAATGACGAACTGGTACATGGCATCCCTGGCAACCGCAAGCTGCAAGATGGTGACATCATCAGTATCGATTGCGGTACGGTTTACGAGGGTTTTGTTGGTGATATGGCCGTCACAGTTGCGGTTGGTAAAGTGAGCCCAGATACTGAGCGGTTGATCAAGGTGACCAAGCGAGCGCTTGAGATTGCCATCTCCAAAATGGTGCCTGAAAACACGACCGGAGATGTGGGTTATGCAGTTCAAACTTACGTCGAAGGTGAAGGTTTTCACATCACACGGACTTACACCGGTCATGGTGTTGGCAGGGAGATGCACGAGGGTCCCCAAGTGCCTAATTACGGCAAACCAGGTCGCGGTATGCGCCTGCGTGAGGGAATGACCATCGCGCTTGAACCGATGGTGTTGGTAGGCACACCTTACACAACCGTGAAGGATGACCAGTGGACGGTCGCTTCTGCCGATGGCTCTTTGACAGCCCATTTTGAGCACACGGTTGCGATAACAGCAAATGGCCCGAGTATTTTGACACTGTTATGAGTTTAAACCTAGACGAAAGGCACTGCAGCAAGTATAATCAACTGTTTGCTGAAAGATAGAAGGAGTAAGATCATGAAGGTATCGGCATCGATTAAGAAGCGATGTGCAAAATGCAAAATTGTTAAGCGCAGCGGTCGTTTATATGTAATTTGTGAAAACCCGAAGCATAAACAGCGACAAGGATAAGGAATAGACAATGGCACGTATTGAAGGTGTAGACCTCCCACGCGACAAACGCGTAGAAATTGGTCTGAGATATATTTATGGCATCGGCCCAACACGGGCAAAAGAAATAATTGAAGCGACAGGCGTCGATCCAGATGTGCGCGTTAAGGATTTATCCGATAGCGATATCTCTAAGATGCGTGAACACATCGCTGGCAATTACAGCGTCGAAGGTGATTTGCGCCGGCAAGTGCAGATGAACGTTAAGCGCTTGATGGAAATCGGCTCCTATCGTGGCTTACGGCATCGCCGTGGGCTGCCGGTACGCGGGCAGCGCACAAAAACCAACGCACGTACCCGTAAGGGTCCAAAGAAGACGGTTGCCGGTCGCGGCCGCCGCCGAGGTGTTGGCAAGAAGTAAAGATCAAGTATTAATGTGCCATGAACACAGCCTGTCTGGGGTTTCCTTCCTTTCTCCCCCGCGGCAAGAGAGATGTTGTTATGGCAGTGAAGAATGAATTAGCGAGGTAATATGGCAAAAAGACCACAACGATCGCGGCGAACAACAGGTTCGCGCAAAGTTAAGCGCCAGATGTCATCGGCTCAGGTGCATGTGTACGCTACCTTTAACAATACAATTATTACGGTAACTGATCAACAAGGGAATGCCGTTTGTTGGGGAAGCGCTGGATCTGCTGGTTTTAAAGGATCCCGAAAGAGCACGCCCTTTGCCGCACGGTTGGCAACAGAACAGGTGATGAAAACAGCCCAGGGCTTCGGCATCCAGGAAGTTGACATCATTATTAAGGGACCTGGACCAGGTCGTGAAGCAACCATTCGTGCGATCCAGAGTTTAGGAATCACGGTTAAATCGATTGAAGATGTGACTCCTGTTCCCCATAATGGTTGTCGGCCCCCGAAGAGACGCCGCGTCTAGTAGAGTTTAAAGAGAGGATAAAATGGCAAGATATACAGGTCCGGTGTGCAAATTATGCCGGCGAGAAGGTGAGAAATTATTCTTAAAGGGTGAACGCTGTTTCACCCCGAAGTGTGCCGTGGAACGTCGCGGTTATCCCCCAGGTGAACATGGACGTTTTAGCGGACGGGCAAGTCGTCAATCGGACTACTCTCGTCAGCTGCGAGCCAAACAAAAGGGAAAGCGCATTTACGGTGTACTTGAACGCCAATTCAGACGATATTTTCGGGAAGCACGCAGACGCCCTGGCTTGACCGGTTTAAATCTGCTTCAAATCCTGGAATCTCGACTGGATAACGTAGTTTATCGTTTGGGTTTTGCGGAAAGTCGCAGCCATGCGCGCCAATTGGTGAACCATGGGCATATTCGTGTCAATGACCGACGCAATGATATTCCTTCGACCATCCTGAAACCAGGTGATCGGGTTGGCGTCCGCGATAATTCCAAACAAACTGAATATTTCAAAACACTACGGCAGTCAGGTGAATCACGCACGCCCCCGGCGTGGGTTGAGTCCGATCTGAACGCGCTCACCGGTCGTGTGATCCGTTTGCCCGAACGTGCTGAAATTGATGGCAATTTAAATGAGCAGCTTATTGTTGAGTATTACTCACGGTAGGTCTGGTCAGTGATAAATATAATGATGCAATGGTAAGGGGTATGAGGTGACTGGAATAATTAGTATGGTAAAACCAAAAGTCGAACGGATCGCTGAAGCTCGAAACTATGGGAAATTCTCAATCAGCCCACTGGAACGGGGTTTTGGGACCACCGTTGGAAATGCGCTGCGCCGTGTCCTCTTATCTTCATTGGAAGGTGCTGCGATTACATCCATCCGTATCACAGATGTATTGCATGAGTTTAGTGATATCGAAGGTGTGCGCGAGGATGTCATCCAGGTCATCCTGCAATTGAAACAGTTGCGGATTAAGATGTACGATGTGGATGTTTCCCACCTCCATTTAGAGGTCAGCGGTGAGGGTACGGTAACCGCGGCAGACATTATCTGTCCCCCCGAGGTTGAAATCGTTAACCCTGATCTGTACCTGTTTACGGTGGACAGCAAAAAAGCCAATCTCGAGATTGACTTAACCGTCGAGCGCGGTCGAGGTTATTCGCCCGCCAATGAACGCAGCGACCACCTGCCGATTGGTGAACTGCCTGTAGATGCGATATTTACACCTGTCCGAAAAGTCAACTGGACTGTGGGTTCAGCCCGTGTGGGTCAGAGCACCAACTATGACAGCCTGATGCTGGAAATTTGGACGGATGGGACGATCGTACCTGAAGAAGCAATGATTGCATCTTCCAGGATTTTGATTGACCACCTGCGTTTGATTGCCGGCATCAGTGAAGAGCTGCTGACGGTGCCCATCGAGCAGGCAGAACCGGTTGTAACGATCAATAGTGAAGCCGCTGAAATGCCAATCGAAAATCTTGACCTGACAGTGCGCGTCTTTAACTCCCTCAAGCGAACCGGGATCATCACGATTGGCGATGTCCTCGAATTGCTGGAAAAGGGTGAGGATGCCATCCTTGCCATCCGCAATTTTGGTGATAAGAGCCTGGTTGAACTCAAAGAAAAGATGATTGAAAAAGGCTATCTTGAGGATGACGCGGAAGAATTAATGGAGAATTGAGATCATGAGACACAAAGTAAAAGGTTATCGTCTCAATCGCAGCAGCGGTCATCGTACGGCAATGCGACGGACGATGATCCGACAATTATTTGAACACGAACGCATTAAAACCACGCTGCCCAAGGCAAAGTCGATTCGCTCCCAGGCTGAGAAATTGATTACCCTGGCGCGAAACAGCCAGGACGCGGATGAAATTACCGCCGTTAATGCTCGCCGTAAAGCTGCTGCTGAACTGGGTAATGGCAGTGGTCCGGTTGTTCAGAAATTATTTGATGATATTGGCCCCCGGTATGCCAGCCGCAACGGCGGTTATACGAGGATCCTGAAACTGGGACCCCGCCAGAGTGATGGCGCTGAGATGGCCTTGATTGAACTGGTTGAAGATTAATCCCCCCGGGTACCAAACCGGATGGGTTTAGCACATTACAAACTTATTCTTGCATACAAAGGCTCTGCTTTTGCAGGTTACCAGCGGCAGGCCGAGGTTCGTACGGTCCAGGCTGAATTTGAGACCGCGCTGAAGAAGATCGGATGGCAAGGCGACCATGTACTGAGCGCGGGCAGGACAGATGCCGGGGTGCATGCCAGGGGACAGGTGGTCAGCTTCCAGCTTGACTGGGGACATACCACCGATGACCTGCAAAACGCCCTCAACCATTACCTGCCGCGTGACATGGCTGTGCGTTCTGTAAATAAGGTAGCGCATGATTTTCATCCCCGCTACGCTGCTAAAAGGCGGCATTATCGCTACCGGATCTTTTGCGAACCAGTCAGAGACCCGCTGCGTGAGGATTTTGCCTGGCGGGTATGGCCCCCGGTTGAGATCACACTGATGAACAAGGCTGCGGCAGACCTGGTTGGGTCGCACGACTTCCAGGCTTTTGGAAGCCCGATGACAGCGGATGGCGTGACGGTGCGCGAGGTATTCAGTGCTGAGTGGCTGAAACTACACCCCTCGGGAGCGAATAGCGAGTGGCAATTTACAATTGCAGCCAATGCTTATCTTTATCACATGGTGCGGCGGATCACTTTTACGCTGGTGACCATTGGCCAGGGTCAAGCGCCGCCCAACCTGGTTGCTGAGAGCTTACGAACAGGTCAGCTTGAGCTGACCGGGCTGGCACCGGCTGCAGGTCTTGTATTAGAAAAAGTTGTGTATTAGCAAGTAACAATGTGGATTTCATCTTCTGGGGCAGACCCAGGAACTGATATCTTTGAATGATGGAGAGTTAGATAGTGAACAATAAAACATATATACCTAAAGGAAAAATTGAGGGAGATTGGTTTCTGGTGGATGCCGAGGGACAGAACCT
>SLIC01000269.1 GCA_007135845.1 Candidatus Brevefilum sp. | reverse complement strand
TGACTGTGTCCGGTAGCGGCGACAGCAATCCCAGCGGCAAAATCCAAAAAGCGGTTGCCGTCCACATCCCATACCTCCGTTCCCCTGCCGTGATCCATCACAAAGGGATAGTAGCGTGGATAAGAGGGTGAGATTGTTGCTTGATCGCGTTTGATAATCGCCTGTGCCCGTGGGCCAGGCAGTTGGTATGTCTTCAAGGTTTGTTCCTCCATATGATGTTTACGGGGATTATAACATTGGATGAAAAATTTGGTGAAACGTGAATAGTGAATAGTGAATGGGTCACTTCATACTATTCACCCTTTACTACTCACCATTCACAAATTACAATTCACCATTCACGCTCTTTCCACATTGACGATACCCTCGAAACCTGCTATCATTTCACTGATATGCAAGATCGAAAGCAGAATTTTTTCTCCCGTGCCTGGGAGGGCCTGCGGCGGGAATCCCAGTGGTTTCGACCTGGATTGGGGTATAAACGCTGGTTGCTCGTGGTGCTGTTTGGAATCGCTTTGCTGGGGCTTGGCCTGGCTTTAATCATCCTCGATTTTTATCATAGTGCGCCAGAAACCTGGTGGGTGCCAGTTCTGGCATGGTTGTCCTTACGCTTTCTGCATCGCCCAATTAGAGTGATTGTCTTTGGCGGTGTGGGCATCATCATGGTATTGATTGGGGTTTGGGGGACCAATCGTTCACTGCTGCAACCTTTTCTCCCTCCTGGCAAACCCCTGATTGAAGCGCTGGATTCCTACCGGCGGCGTGATCGGGGACCTCACATCGTTGTTTTGGGCGGTGGACATGGTTTGGCATCACTCTTACGGGGCCTTAAGGCCTTCACCCATAATATAACCGCAATTGTCACGGTGGCAGATGATGGCGGCTCTTCAGGAGAACTACGCAAGCGCATTGGCATTCTTCCGCCTGGCGATATTCGCCACTGCCTGGCTGCCCTCAGCAACAACGAAGACCTGCTGACACAGGTCTTTCAATATCGCTTTGCCACCGGTGCGGGTTTAGAGGGACATTCCCTGGGCAATCTGTTTATCACCGCGTTAACTGAGATCACTGGCAGTTTTGAAACGGCTGTGGCAGAATCCGGCCGGGTTTTAGCAGTATTTGGGCAGGTGCTGCCCTCCACTCTGACGGATGTCCGTCTGCTGGCAGACCTGGAAGATGAGAACGGAAAAATTCGTAATGTAACCGGAGAGAGTCAAATTCGCTCAACGAAAGGGTCCATCAAGCGCTTATGGCTCGATCCAGACAATACACCAGCATTTCCACCAGCCATTTCTGCCGTTTTAAGGGCAGACCTGATCGTGATCGGCCCGGGCAGCCTGTTTACCAGCCTGCTGCCCAATCTGTTGGTGCGTGACCTGGCTGAAGCCGTGCGAGCCAGCCATGCGTTAAAGTTTTTTATATGTAATGTTGCCACTGAACGCGGCGAGACGGATAACTTCAACTGCCTGGATCACGTTCAAACCGTGGAAAAACATGTTGGTCATGGGTTATTTGACCTGGTGATTTGTAATAATCATTATGAAGGGGATCTTGGAGAGGATGTTTCATGGGTAAAAATGGAGAAGGAACTCGTTAAACTAACTTCCGTCTATTGTGCTGATCTGATCGATCCAGAACACCCCTGGCGCCATGATTCTAAACGGCTGGCCAAAGCTGTGATGGACTTGTTTTATGAAAGAACTGGGCCGTTAATTAGATAAAAATCCAATTTTTCGATTTTATTTGTATATACGGGTATAAGTGATGGTAAAATATATTGAGTTAATTAATTATTCAAGGAGGCATATAGTATGACAATCCGTGTAGGTATCAATGGTTTTGGCCGAATTGGCCGTCAAGTACTAAAGGCGATCAAGGAACTTCACCCTGACACGCTTGAAGTTGTGGCAATAAATGACCTGTTTGATGCAAAAACAAATGCGCATCTGTTCAAGTACGACTCGAATTATGGTGTCTATGGCGGCACTGTCGAGGTGGAGGATGGTAATCTGGTAATAGATGGCGATGTGATTAAGGTTATGTCTGAGCGTAATCCCTATGACCTGCCTTGGGGTGAACTAGGTGTGGATATCGTCGTTGAAGGCACAGGCGTCTTCCGTGACGGAAAGGGCACCAAAGAAAAACCTGGCGCAAATTCGCATGTTGATGGAGGCGGCGCTAAGAAGGTTATTATCACCGCACCCGCAAAAAATGAAGACCTGACCGTTGTGCTAGGTGTCAATGATGATTGGTACGACCCTGCCAAGCATCACATCGTCTCAAACGCATCCTGCACCACCAACTGCCTGGCACCCGCTGCTAAGGTTGTGCATGATAACTTCACCATCAAACGTGGTTTAATGACGACCATCCACTCATATACCAATGATCAGCGCATCCTTGACCTGGCGCATAAGGACCCCCGCCGTGCCCGGGCAGCTGCCCTGAACATTATCCCCACCACCACCGGTGCAGCGAAGGCGCTTGCCCTGGTGATTCCGGACCTCAAAGGGAAGTTCGATGGGTATTCCCTGCGAGTACCCACACCCACCGTGTCTGTCGTTGACTTTGTGGCTGAAGTGGAAAAACCGACCTCAGCTGAGGAGCTGAATGGTTTCTTTAAAGCAGCAGCAGAAGGTGCACTGGCTGGCATCCTGGACTTTTCAATGGAACCCCTGGTTTCAATGGACCTGAAAGGCAATCCATTCTCGACGATCATCGATGGACAAATGACGGTTGTGATGGATGACACCTTTGTGAAGGTGGTCACCTGGTACGATAATGAGTGGGGTTACTCCTGCCGCACAGCTGACCTGGCTGCGCTAATGGCAAAGGCACTCTAATTAGGCTTTAGTGAACTTGATCAAATGATGCGTAATGTGCGCCTGAAATTGGCACATTACGCATTTTTAATAAAAGGAGATATGTGAGTTATGTTCAAGAAAAAGATGGTAACGAATTTAGATGTGAAGGGTAAGAAAGTTCTGATGCGGGTCGATTTCAACGTACCCATTTCTGAAGGTAAAGTTGGTGATGATTCTCGCGTCCAGGCTGCACTGCCAACAATAGAATACCTGCTGGAGCAAGGTGCGGCAGTGATACTGTGCTCTCACCTGGGACGTCCGAAAGGCGAATTTGACCCAGCCTTCAGTCTTAAACCGGTTGCTGAACACCTGGATTCATTGATCGATGCCCCCGTGAGCTTTGCAGAGGACTGCATTGGTGAACCCGCTCAAAAAGCGGCAGATGTGCTTGAACCAGGACAGGTGCTGGTATTGGAGAATACCCGCTTTCATGCCGGGGAGAAGAAAAATGACCCAGAGATGGCCAAACAATTAGCACAACTGGCCGAGTTGTATGTGAATGATGCCTTTGGATCAGCTCACCGTGCCCATGCTTCCACAGCCGGTGTTGCGGATTACCTGCCCGCTGCGGCTGGTTTCCTGCTCGAAAAGGAGATCCAATACCTGGGCAATGCCATTGCCGACCCAGAGCGTCCTTTTGTGACCATCCTGGGGGGTGCCAAGGTCAGCGATAAGATCGGTGTGATAGAGAACCTGCTGGGTAAGTCAGACCATATCTTGATCGGTGGTGGCATGGCCAATACATTTTTCAAAGCCCAGGGCTATGAGATGGCAGAGTCCCTGGTGGAAGGGGACGTGATCGATATCGCGAAAAACCTGCTCGACAAGGCTGGCGACAAGTTAGTGCTCCCGGTGGATATGGTTATTGCGGATGATTTTGCAGCGGATGCAGCAGACCAGGTGATCGAGGTTGGTGATGTGCCGGAAGGCTGGCGTGTGTTGGACATCGGTCCTCGCACCGTGGAAAATTTTGGTGACATCATCGCCAAAGCCGGAACTGTGGTGTGGAACGGCCCGATGGGTGTGTTTGAATTTGAAAAGTTTGCTCAGGTCACCTTTGCCATTGCAAAAGCCGTCGCAGAAAGCAATGCCACCGGGATCATCGGCGGAGGGGATTCAATCTCGGCCATCAGGAAGTCTGGTCTGGATGATCGGATCACCCACATCTCCACCGGCGGTGGCGCCTCCTTGGAGATGCTTGAGGGCAAAGTGCTGCCCGGACTGGCCGCCCTAGATGATGCGTGATTGGTGGGTTAGGAATTAGGTAATTAGTTATTAGGTATTAGGTGCGCAGTTTGTAGGGCGGGATGCGTATTTCATCCCGCCGGAAACATGAGACTGCTTCCTTTGAGACTGCCACACCCCTGGCAGGGGCTCGCAGTAACAATGGTAGATGTTGTGCGGGATGCGTTTGCTTGCCGCGAACCTGTCAGGTGTGAGGGTCATCCCGTTGAAAATATAAGCTGCCGAAGCCGTAGGGCGGGATGCGTATTTCATCCCGCCAAAAACTTGAGACTGCTTCCTTGCATGACGCTGCATAGTCGTCATCCCTTCGGGACTCCTCACACTCACAGCTGCAGGGTGTGTAGGCGGGTGGTTGGAAAGGTGACGGGAAAGAGAAGACTGATTGTTAAATAACGGTCACCGGTCTTCCACCCTAATCGCCCGATAATTGATCACCGATAATCGCCTGATTCCTGACTCCTCACAGGAGAATATGATCACAACCTAGGGCATAATAATTTTCAACAGCTGTCTTAAGCGTCTTGCCCCAATACCCGATATCCCAACCGAACCCCGTGTACTGCCAAACGGGCATAAACAGGTTGTCAATAATACCCTTTCGATAATCCAACCAGCAATCAGACCAAGAATAATCAATAGTTAGTCCATCAATGTATTTTTCATAGTAATATCGAACAAGATTCTCCTGGTGTGAGCGCAGATTATCATTTAATGCAGAT
>SLIC01000060.1 GCA_007135845.1 Candidatus Brevefilum sp. | reverse complement strand
TCTAATTATCAAGCTCATCCAGAGAGGTGGAGGGACCGGCCCGTTGATACCTCGGCAACCACGATTGAATTCGAAGGTGCCAATTCCGGCAGACCCCGCATAGGGGAGTTCTGGAAGATGAGGTGAAGTTACCAGAAAGTATCTACACCTCTCATTTACTGAGAGGTGCCTCATTTAACACCCTGGTTTTGCGAGGTATGATTCGAGTACTGAAACCACCTCGCCAAGGAAGGACACGGCATGACATCAGATCATAAATCATTTACCAACCGGCGATTTTTAGATGCTTTAGACCAACGCGTGATGTTATATGATGGCGCGATGGGCACCAACCTGGACCGCCAGGACCTGACACCTGAGCATTTTGGCGGCGAAAAAACAGCTGGCTGTAATGATTACCTGGTGATCACGTATCCCCAGGCGGTTGAAGTTGTACACCGTGCCTTTTTAGAGGCTGGCGCAGATGTAATTGAAACCGATTCCTTCCGTGCCAATCGCTTGACTCTCGCAGAGTTTGGTTTGGACGACCAGGTTTCAGAGATCAACCACGCTGCGGCTGCCCTGGCGCGCAGGTTAGCTGATGAATTCACCACACCGGAAAAACCACGCTTTGTGGCTGGTTCGATGGGACCCAGCGGGAAATTGATCTCCACTGAAGACCCACAGATGTCAGATATTGCGTTTGATGAGCTGGTTGATGTCTTTCGTGAACAGGCAGTTGGATTAATTGAGGGGGGTGTTGACCTGTTGTTGATTGAAACTTCCCAGGATATCTTGGAAGTGAAGGCGGTCATCCTGGGTATCCAGGCTGCCTTTGAAGAGACCGGTGAGTTTTTGCCAATTCAGGCACAGGTCACCCTGGATACAACTGGGCGAATGCTGTTGGGGACGGATATTGCCGCAGCTCTGGCAATATTGGAAGAGATCGGTGTGGATGTGATTGGACTGAATTGTTCAACCGGACCGGATTACATGCGGGAACCCATTCGTTACCTGACTGAGAATTCACGCATGCCAATTTCTTGTATTCCTAATGCTGGCTTACCCTTGAATGTCGATGGAAAAGCGGTCTACCCAATGGAGCCAGAACCCTTTGCGGACCTGCTGCTCGAATTCGTTGATGATTTTGGGGTGCGGGTCATTGGCGGATGCTGCGGCACGCAAGAAGATCATATCGCCTTGATTGATCAGAGATTAAATCGATCCCGTCCAAAGCCGCCAAAACCAGAACGACTGCCGGAATTAGCCTCACCTGTCCAGGCGGTTTCGATGGTGCAGGAGCCAGCACCTTTCCTGATTGGAGAGCGGCTTAACACCCAGGGATCACGGAGATTTAAGCGGTTGATCATGGCTGATGACATTGATACCATTGTGGAAATGGCACGGCAGCAGGTTGACAGCGGGGCGCATGGACTGGACTTGTGTGTGGCTCTCACTGAACGGTCTGATGAAGATAAGATGATGCAGACTTTGGTTAAAAAATTAGCAAATGCCGTGCCGGTACCCCTGGTGATCGATTCGACCGAGGTGGATGTCATTGAAGCCGCGCTCAAGATAAACCCTGGTCGCAGCCTGATCAATTCAACGCATCTAGAATCAGGCCCTGAAAAAGCCGGAGTGATTTTCTCTCTGGCGAAACGATTCAATGCGGCGGTAATCGTGCTGACCATTGATGAGGACGGCATGGCAAAAACGGCACAGCGTAAGGTAGAAATCGCCAAACGTATTTATGACCTGGCTGTAAACCGATATGGCTTACGTCCCGAAGACCTGGTATATGATACCTTAACCTTTACACTGGCAACTGGTGATCCAGAGCTGGCAGATTCAGCCACCGAGACATTGGGCGGAATCTCCCGTGTCAAGGATGAATTACCCGGGGTTCTGACTTCACTGGGGGTCAGCAATGTATCTTTTGGTTTATCTCGGCCGGCGCGGGCGGTGCTCAATAGTGTGATGCTTTACCATGCCGTTGCGGCTGGGTTGGATATGGCCATTGTTAACCCAGCCCATATCAAACCTTATGCCGAAATTCCTGACAAAGAGCGTCAGCTGGCAGAGAATTTGATCTTCAACAAACATGAAGATGCTTTAGCTGAGTTGATCACTTATTTTGAGTCGGTTGAGGATTCCCCTGAGAGTGATGATGATCGTGGTGCCGACCTGGAACAGATGTCTCCGGAGGAGAGATTGCATTGGCGTATCCTGCACCGGCATAAAGCGGATGTGCCGGCAGATATTGATGCTATCCTTGATCGCGATACGGGCACACCAAAATCGGTCACAGCTGTGACAATCCTCAACGAGGTACTGCTTCCTGCCATGAAGGATGTGGGAGATAAGTTTGGTGCTGGTGAGTTGATCTTGCCCTTTGTGCTGCAAAGCGCTGAGGTGATGAAGATCGCCGTGGGTTACCTGGAGAACTTCCTGGAGCGGAAGGAAGGTACCACCAAGGGAAAGCTGGTCCTGGCAACAGTGTATGGAGATGTCCATGATATCGGCAAGAACCTGGTTAAAACGATCCTTTCGAATAATGGATACGAAGTAATTGATCTTGGCAAGCAGGTTCCGGCTGAAACCATCATCACCCGGGCAGTAGATGAACAGGCTGATGCGATCGGTTTGAGCGCTTTGCTGGTCAGCACCAGCAAGCAAATGCCGCTAATTGTCAACGAACTGGATCGTCGTGAACTGATGATACCAGTGCTGATTGGCGGGGCTGCAATTAACCCCCGTTTTGGTCGGCGGATCTTATTGACGGAAAAAGGCCATTATTACGAGCCGGGCGTTTTTTATTGTAAGGATGCCTTTGAAGGTTTGGCAACCATGGATGCCTTGATGAATCCTGAAAAGCATCGATCTTTGCTCGAGAGCACACACAAAGCGGCGGATTACGAGCTGGGCAGGGATTTGGGGGCTCAAAAGGTAGAAACCAGCAAGGGGCGAAGTCAAACAGTATCGCTGCTGGACAATTTGCCTTCACCCCCGCATTGGGGAGCACATGTGGTGAAGGATATGCCCCTGGAGATGGTCGGTGAGCATTTGTCGATCAATGAACTTTACCGGTTGTCTTGGGGCGCTAAAAACACACACGGGGAAGCATGGCAACAACTCAAGGCCGAGTTTGATGATCGGCTGGTGCGCATGCGTAAAGCAGCAGAGAAGGAGGGTTGGTTAAATCCCCAGGGAGTGTATGGCTACTGGCCCTGTCAGGCAAAGGGAGATTCGCTGCTGCTGTATGACCCAGAGACCCTTGAGGACGATCAACTGCAGGTCATTGAGCAGTTTGACTTTCCGCGTCAGGCAGGGGGGCAGGGGTTATGCCTGGCAGATTATTTTGCACCAGTTGACTCGAACAAAATCGATGTGGTTGCACTACAGGTTGTGACTGTGGGTCATGAGGCTACCGCTCGTTTTGAGATGATGGAAGCAGCAGGAGAATATTCAGAGGGCTATTACTTGCATGGGTTGGCTGTGCAGATGGCAGAGGCTGCCGCGGATTATTTACACGCCCATATCCGGCGTGAGTTGGGATTAGATAATGAACGCGGAAAACGTTATTCGTGGGGTTACCCGGCCATTCCAGAACTGGAAGATCACCGTAAGGTGTTTGCTTTGCTGCCCGCAGAATCCGCCCTGGGGATGAGCCTGACCTCAGCTTACCAGCTGGTGCCCGAACAATCCACAGCAGCGATCATTGTGCATCACCCTGATGCCAAATATTATGATGTTGGTACCAGCCGGGTTGAACAATTAATGAAAGATTGAAGCGCATGAATACTATCAAGGGTAGTGAAACGAATAAATTCCTCTCGCGTTTGCGGGATTTGGACCATCCGCTTGTGACGGATGGTGCCATGGGGACCTTACTGCACGAACGCGGGGTCAAAATAGATGCTTGTTTTGATGTGTTGAACATTACCCAACCAGCGGTTGTGGCTGATATTCATCGTGATTACATCCAAGCTGGCGCAGAATTGATCAAGACCAACACCTTTGGTGCCAACCGGACCAAGCTGATAAGGCATGGCATGGAAGATCGAGTGACAGAGGTCAATGCCGCTGCCGTTAACCTGGTTCAGCGTGTGATGTTGGCAACCTTCAAAGAGGTCCTGATTGCAGGCGATGTGGGTCCGCTTGGTGCGCCGATGGCGCCTTTTGGCCGTATTCAGCCGGAGGAAGCCTGTGAGGTTTACCGAGAGCAGATTGCCGCCCTGGTTGAGGCTGGTGTAGACCTGATTTTGATTGAGACCATGGTGGATTTATATGCTGTGCGGGCAGCTGTTGAGGCAGCACGGCATGTTGCGCCAAGTTTGCCGGTGATTGCTTCGATGACTTTCACACGTGATCGCAGGACTTTATTGGGCAATACACCCCAGGAAGTCGCGCAGGAGATGGCCAGGTTTGGTGTGGATGTGATCGGGGTAAATTGTTCAGGAGGACCAGCACAATTATTACGGATCTTGCGACAGATGAAGCACGCAGTTCCTGATGGGCGGTTCTCGGTGATGCCCAATGCAGGCTTCCCTGAAAAAGTGGGTGGACGGATCATGTACCCGGCTGGACCAGATTACTTTCGCGATTATGCCCTTTCATTCTGGCGAGAGGGTGCAGATATCATTGGAGGCTGTTGTGGAACGACCCCGGCGCATATCACTATGATCGCTGAAGCGGTTACCTCAACCCCTAAAGATGCATTGGTGACGGTGATTTCGGACCTAAATGGCGTCACCGAGGTTGAACATGCCCCAGCAGAGGAACGCTCACAGCTTGCCCAGAAGCTGGAAGCCGGGAAGTTTGTGATCGCAGTTGAGATGGATCCCCCCAGGGGACTGTCAACCCATAAGCTGCTCGCAGGGGCATCGCTGCTGGCAGATGCCGGTGCAGATGTGATCGATGTGGCTGACAGTCCAATGGCGCGAATGCGCATGAGCCCATGGGCGGTTTGTCACCTGATTCAATCGCAGTTTAAAGTAGAAACCACATTGCATTTCCCAACTCGCGGACGCAACCTGCTGCGTGTGCAGGGTGACCTGCTGGCAGCCCATGCCATGAATGTCCGCAATGTCTTTGTGGTGATGGGTGATCCCACAGCCATTGGCGATTACCCTGATGCCAGCGATTCCTACGATCTGGTGCCAACAGGTTTGATCCATCTGATCAAAGAGGAATTTAACACGGGCGTGGATCATTCTGGTGGGTTGATCGGTCAACCGACATCGTTTTTTGTTGGCGCGGCATTGAACCTGTGTCCCGGGGACCTTCGCCGCGAGATCCATGTTTTGAAGAAGAAGATTAATGCAGGTGTTGATTTCTTAATGACGCAGCCAGTTTTTAACGCTGAACAAGCTCTGACATTTCTTGATGCTTTCAATCAAGAAGCTGGGCAGATACCCGTTCCTATCCTGGTGGGCGTATTACCCCTGGTTACAGAACGGCATGCCCGGTTTTTACATAACGAGGTACCCGGCATTCATATCCCAGAGACCATCCAAAAGCGGATGACAGATGCAGGTGAAGCCTCAGCACTGGAAGGCGCAAAGATATCCGTGGAATTAATCGCACAACTAAAAGATCGTTTCCAGGGCGTTTACTTTATGCCAGCTTTCAGTCGTTATGATATGATAGCGGAGATCATTGACCGCATCCAATAATGGCTTAATCACAGATTTCCTCCAATCCTTGACGATAGATAATATTGACCCTTTTCAATCCTGATTGGGTATAATTCTGCCTTGGTAATAAAACCACATTAACAACGATCCAGAGGTAATAACAATGAAGATTATCAAAAAGCACATGGTATGGGCCATCCTTGTCATATTAATGATCAAATTATTGGCAGCCTGCCAGCCTGATGATTCGAACGATATCAATTTGGCAGCAACTTATGCAGCCCAAACATTAGCTGCCATGCCCACAGACACAGCTGAACCCTCACCAACAGAAGCAGAACCAACACCAATTTTTACACCAACGCCCTTACCAATTGTCGGCGTAGTTGGACCGGTCGGTTTCCCTGATGATGTTAACCCGTTGACGGGTTTACAGGTCGCAGACCCGACGATCCTGGATCGAAGACCGGTTTTTGTTAAAGTTGCCAACTATCCGGTTTCAGGGCGACCGCATGCTGGGCTTTCCAACGCAGATATGGTTTTTGAGTATTACATCGGTACAGGTGGCAACCGGTTTATTGCGCTCTATTACGGTCAGAATGCCGACATGATCGGGCCTGTGCGTTCAGGACGAACCATTGATCCGTATCTGGTGAGTATGTATGAAGGTATTTTGGGCTTTGAAGGCGCTTATATCGCCATTATGGAGCATATCGTGGAGATCCTTGATGTGCGAGCGATCAGCTCAAAGACTTTGTGCCCTGGCCTTTGTGATGATGGACGTAATATTGTCATCAGTGTCTTTGGGGATTCTGAAGCCCTGACAGAAATTGCCAGCGAACGGGGTGTCGTCAATCAACGGTATCTGCTGGAGGGTATGGCGTTTGACCCGGATGCACCAGAAGGTGGGGAGAACGCAGATGTGATTACCATTCAGTATTCTCGGATCAATCCCAGTGAATGGCGTTTTGATGAGGAGAGTGGATTTTACCTGCAGTGGATTGATAATGAGACTGGTCAGCAGATTGATTTGATCCCCCTGGTTGACCGGGTTAATGAACAACAGCTCGCCTTCTCCAATGTGGCAGTCCTTTTTGTGGAACATGATGAGATCGCGCCAACCTGGCATGATATGGCCATGTGGGATAATTTTGATGGGCAGCGAGCGGTTGTCTTTCGTGACGGAAACGCTTACGATTTAACATGGCAGACCCCCAGCAGAACCCAGCCGATCCAGTTTTTGGATCAAGATGGTGAAGTGTTCCGGCTGAAACCAGGCAACACCTGGGTGGTGATTATGGGATTGAATTCCGGGACAACCACGGAGGATGGCACCTGGACCTTCAATTTCTTTATGCCTTAATTGGAGCGAAAACCGAGATTGAGTTCAGCTGCATGTAAGACTTTTATGAAGTGGAGATTCCTGTGGCCTAGTGCTGTCGAATTTGATCCACCTGGACACAAGTGATCGTTGAAAGCACCGTGAACGTAAGCGGATAGATTAATCAGTCTTGTTTGAAGGCTCTATCTAGCCGCAGTTGGCTGCCAACGGACAAGAATTGTTTCAAGTCAAGATATCAAATGAGGTAGGGTGCATTTATCCCCTACCTCATCTTTTTTAACCAATGATAAACACGCCGTATCCTGTTTGCTGTCGTCACAGTTTCGGTTCATTGTGAAATTTTGTTTTTATGGGGGTTGCTGATCAGTCAGGTTGAGATCTTCCCGTTTTATCATTTGAAGTAATTGGCATTCAACCCATAGGGATCCTCAAACAAATCGTGTCGTTATCTAGGTTGGCGAGGAATAGCTTATTAATTTTCGATAAGTTTCAATCATGTCTGATTTATTAACACATATTGTTAATTTTATAAATGGACTCGAACCCATTTTTGATGAATGAAAAAATTTTCCTGGTGCAGACCTGTTCGAGTATAATATTTATTAGATACGAAAAAAATTGTAACGAACAATCCAGAGGTGATAACGATGGAGAAATATAAAACGCACTTCGTATTGGCCATGCTTGGCATATTGATAATCATTTTATCTGCGTGCATGCCTGATTCTGGGGTTGACCTCAACATGGCAGCCACTTATGCCGCCCAGACATTAACCGCCATGCCAACGGACACACCAACGGAAGCAGAACCAACTCCCACTCCAACGGAAGCAGAACCAACTCCCACTCCAACTGAGGTTTTTACACCGACTCCTGAACTCACCATGGAACCAGTTGGTCCGGTTGATTTTCCTGAAGATATCAATCCATTAACTGGATTAAGGGTAGAAGATCCCACCATCCTCGATCGAAGGCCGATTCTAGTAAAGGTGGCGAATTACCCGGTATCTGGCAGACCCCATGCAGGTTTATCCTTTGCGGACATGGTGTTTGAATACTTTATTGGTGGTGGCGGCAATCGATTTGTCGGGTTGTTTTATGGTCAGGATGCCGAGCAGATTGGCCCGGTACGCTCTGGTAGGAGGATCGACCCCTATCTGACCAGTCTCTATGAAGGCATTCTTGGCATGGCATATGCAGATGCTAATGTGAATGCCCATATCAGGAACATCCTCGGTAACAGGGTTATCAGTGACAAGCGTTTGTGTCCTGGACTGTGTGATGATGGACGAAATCTAGTCATCAGTACCTTCGGGGATTCTGAGGCCCTGACGAGGATTTCCAACGAACGAGGTGTGGTCAATCAACGTTACCTGCTGGAGG
Organism: Candidatus Brevefilum sp.; assembly: GCA_007135845.1. Next base: position 8,734 of record SLIC01000060.1, on the reverse strand, counting down.
GTATGGCTTTTGATCGTGAAGTTCCAGATGGTGGAGAACCTGCAGATGTGGTGGACATCCGGTTTTCTCAAGTTAATCCCAGTGAATGGCGTTACGATGCGGAAAGCGGCTTGTTTATGCGCTGGATAGATAGCGAACCCGGCAGGGTTGTTAACTTAATTCCCCTGGTGGACCGAATTACCGATGAACAGCTTGCTTTTGCGAATGTAGCCGTGATCTTTGTCAATCACAACGAAATTACCCCAACCTTGCACTATATGGACCTCTGGGACAACATAATTGGTCAGCGGGCTTATGTTTTCCGCGATGGACAGGGTTTTGATTTAACCTGGAGAACCCCCAGAAATAATCAACCCATCCAATTCATCGACGACTCAGGCGAAGTATTCTCATTGAAGCATGGTAATACCTGGGTGGTGATTATGGGTCTGAATTCAGGTGTGACTTCGTCGGATGGCACCTGGACATTCAATTTTTCAATGCCATAATCGATGAAAACACTGATCTTCTCGGATGTGCACGCTAATCTCACCGCCTTGGATGCGGTTCTTGCGGATGCTGGTAAGTTTGATCGTGTGTGGTGCTTAGGGGACATCGTTGGTTATGGTCCTGATCCTAATGAATGTATTGAACGGTTTCGTTCACTACCAGGATTACAATGCTTGAAAGGTAACCATGATGCCGCCATACTGGGTGAGATTCCAATCCGAGCATTCAATCATGAAGCTCGTGACTCGTTGGCATGGCTTGAATCCACGTTAACATCAGCTAATAAAGACTGGTTGGCTGGATTGGATGAACAACTGGTATTGGATCAAGTGACCCTGGTCCATGGCAGCCCGCGCAACCCGGTTTGGGAATACATCATGGACCTGGACTCCAGCAGGCAGAACATGAACCAGTTTACCACCCTGGTGTGCCTGGTTGGTCATACACATCTCCCATCAATCTATACCATGGAAGGTGATACCCCACAATCAACCCGGCATTACGCACTAATTGAAGGGAAGCCCTTTCGTATCAATCGAAAAAGCATACTAAATCCTGGCTCTGTTGGGCAGCCGCGTGATAATGATCCCCAATCTTCTTATTTACTTTATGATGATGAACTGGAACAATGGGTTTTTAAACGGGTTGCTTATGATATCGGGCAAGTACAGGAGCGAATCCTGGCGGCTGGATTGCCAAAACGACATGCTTCCCGACTGGCTGAAGGTTGGTAAGGGTCTGATCGTCCGACTTTAATATTTCTCTAAGAAATAATGGAACTTTCTACTGCCAATATGCGTCTTTTAACTAGAAAATGAATGAATGAGAGTGCAAAGGAGATGAAAATGAATATGAAGAAGTTTAAGAAAATGATCCTGTTTATCCTTCTCGGTTTTAGCCTCATTTTAGGTGCTTGTGCGCCGATGGCGGCAAATGACCGTGCCGTAATGGAATCACCCCCTATGATGCCAGAAGCTGAAATGATTGCCGAAGAACCCGCAATGATGGATGAGGAGCGTGGAATAACAGAAGCAGTTGGAGATCCAGCCAGAACCATAGAGCGCATGGTCATTTACAACGCCGACATGCGCATTGCTGTTGAAAGCCCTGAAGATACCATGCAGAACATCATCGATATGGCTGAAGCTGCGGGAGGTTATGTCGTCTCTTCGAACCTTTTTAGAACCCAAACCGATCGTGGCAGTATGCCTCGAGCTAATGTGAGAGTACGTGTGCCGGCAGAACGGTTGAATTCGATCATGGAAGAAATTAAGGGTTTAACCCCCAATCCCCGCGAAGATGTTCTCTCTGAAAATGTTTCAGGGCAGGATGTGACTGCGGAATTCACAGACCTTCAGTCACGCTTACGCAACCTCGAAGCTGCTGAGCAGGCCTTGGTCCAGCTGATGGAACGAGCCCAGGACCCCCAGGATGTTTTGGATGTCTTTGGCGAATTAACCTATTACCGGGGTGAGATTGAGATTGTCAAAGGTCGGATTAGGTTTTTGGAAGAATCTGCTGCCCTTTCAGCCTTATCTGTTGAAATTGTTGCCAAGCAGGCCCTACAGCCGATTGAAATAATTGGGTGGCAGCCGCGCGGAACTGTTAGACGTGCTGTTGAAGCCTTGATTGATGCAGCCCAGTTTATCGGAGACGCCGTGATTTGGTTTGGAATCTTCTGCCTACCCTTCCTGATCCCCACAGGTGTGGTTGTTTATTTCCTGGTGCGCTACTTCAGCAAACGTAAAGCGCAGAAGGAGGCTGAGAAGAAAGAGATCAAGGGGAATCAAGAAAACCAATAATTATTGGTAGACAAGTTTACAACAAAGCACCTCAAGATACTCGAGGTGCTTTGATTTTTAAACCGATTGGAGTTCTGAAAAGGGTGTTCGGTCAGCCTGTGAATGTTAATCTTTGGAAATGCAAATTCAGCCACCGTTGATGCGGTTGATCCTATTGCGGGCCGCTGTCCAGGTTGAGGTTGAACTGAGCACCTAATTGGGTCATGACAGAGGCAGCATTGATCCGGTTTTACCTCCAGAGAGATTGGCAGCAGTGGTTGCCAATGGACCTGTCTTTTACGTTAAGTTTAGGGAAGAGGATGATTTTATTAATTGCTCAAGCAGATTTCTACGAGACGGTCGCGGCCTGCCAGGTCTTGAACCAATTGCAGCCCGGCATTGGGGAAAATAACCTTAGCAGCAGCCAGCGTTTCAGCGCCTAATGAGGCTTCCGTTTCAAGCAGGACCACACCTGTAGGTGACAGCCTGGTTCGAGCCTGTGACAGCAGTATCTTAATCACATCCAGACCGGTTTCACCACCATCCAGAGCTAGGCTGGGTTCCCAGCGGGAGACAGGCAGGTGTGCCAGCGTATGCCGGGGAATGTACGGTAGATTGGCACAAATCACGTCAAATTCCATTGAGAAGGGTTGCAGGAGGTTTGCCTGTACATAAGTTACCCTGGATGGGCATAAGCGATTGGTATTAGCCTGTGCAATTTGCAGGGCAGCCATCGATAGGTCGACTCCCAGGACAGTTGCCCCGGGAAGTTCTGCAGCCAGGCTGATCGCAATTGCACCTGATCCCGTACCAATATCGATAATGCGGGGATGTGGCAAGCTTTGTGCGTGCTGAATGGCTGTTTCAACGATAAGCTCAGTCTCGGGGCGGGGTATGAGAACATCGGGCGTGACGATAAAGGAGCGTCCGAAAAACTCCCAGTGTCCCAATACATAGGGCAAGGGAACACCCTGTAAAAGCGATTCCAGCTTTGACAGCAGGGATTTCCATTCTATTTGGCTAAGCTGGTAATCGCCATGGCTGAGAATCCAGCTCTTTGGTTGGTTCAGGGTGTCTTCAAGGAGGATCAAACTGGTATTGCCCGGTGAATCACAGTCGGCTTTGGTGAGTTTTTCTCGCAGGTCAAGACGGGTTTGCTGCAGGTTAATCGGGTTACTCCTCCACCAGGGATAATTTCTCTGCTTCATCGACCAGTGTCAGCTCGTCAATGAATTCATCGATGTCACCATCCAGTACCCCGTTAAGATTATAGGATGAGAGGTTGACGCGGTGGTCGGTGACCCGGTTCTGCGGGAAATTATAGGTGCGGATCTTTTCTGAGCGTTCGCCGCTGCCAATCTGTGAGCGCCGGGTGGCTGCTTCTTCAGCCTGTTTTTTGCGTTCTTCAATTTCAAACAGGCGCGCCTTGAGGATGCTCATCGCCCGCATTTTATTCTGAAGTTGAGAACGTTCGTCCTGGCAGGCGACCACCATCCCCGTCGGGAGGTGAGTGATCCGAACGGCAGTTGAGTTTTTCTGAACGCTCTGACCGCCAGCCCCAGCGGATTTATAAACATCGATGGAGATATCGGTATCGGGAATATCGATTTCGACATCGTCGACCTCAGCCAACACGGCCACGGTAACTGTGGAGGTGTGTATGCGCCCCTGGGATTCGGTCTCGGGAACGCGTTGGACGCGATGAACGCCTGATTCAAACTTCAGTCGTGAATAAGCCCCGCGACCCTTGATCATAAAGCTGACTTCTTTGAGACCACCGATGCCGGTATCGTGCATCGAGAGGATTTCGGTTTGCCAGTTTAGTCGTTCAGCATAGCGGCTGTACATGCGGAACAGATCCGCCGCGAACAAACCTGCCTCGTCACCGCCGGTTCCAGCCCGGATTTCCATAATCACGTTGCGCTGATCACGCGGGTCTTTAGGGACGAGCATGGTTTTTAGCTTGGTTTCAAGCTGATCGCGTTTTTCTCGTAAAGCCGCCAATTCCATTTCGGCCAGGGCGCGCATCTCTTCATCATCGATGGTCAGCAGGTTCTCAGTCTCCTCGATCTTTGCCAGGGTATCCTGGTAAGATCGGGCTTTGTTCACCAGCGGTTCCAAATCGGCGCGCTCTTTAGATAGCTCGATGGCGGTGGTGTAATCGTCGCCAACGATGTTTAATTGGGCTTCGAGTTCTTCGAATCGTTCAATAATCCCTGTGAGTTTTTCTAACATAATAATTTACATCTCATTAAATTCTTTGTATTCAGCCCAAGGATTATACCACCTGTGGGGTTGATTGGTTTTGTCTTCTTGGCGTAAGTACCCAACCGAATTTCAAGCTTAATTGGATAACGGATGGAGGACAAGCTTCAAAAATGGGGTATTGCTTGATGGACAACTTCTCGAAGATGAACAGTGAACTTCAGGCCACACCTATTTAATGCCAATCCACTTGATAAATAACAGAAATTAAAAAATGAATTACGACCGTTATGAATGCGGCACCCTTCAACCCACAATGAAATGATCGACTAAGACTCGAATGTGGGGATATGCAATGGCACTTCAGAATTTGTGAAAATATATAGAAATTTACCCAAACTAATCAACCCAGATCAGCTATCATCCCCTGCACATAGGCCTCCAAGAGTTCATAGTCTTCAGGTAGGTCCATGTCCATCCCAAATCCGGCGTCTGGAATGATCACGCCCTTGGTTTTGCAGTCAAAAGATTTTGCAAAGGCATATTCGGCATCCGCCATGGTTGCCCTACCCAGCAGGTATTTGAGAATCACGATCCACATCAGCGGCTTTTGTGCCAGAAGGCGAATGACCGGTGTCGGCTTGATCTTTTTTTCCTGGCGGTTGATCTGCCGGCGCCGTTGGCTGATGCTCGCGATGAATTCCTTGCCAAGCAGTATGGCACGTGGGCTGAGGGCGTACATCTCTCCTGGGACGAGTTGATAATCACGGAAACGCATCACAACCCGCCTTGATCCGGGAAAGGCCGCTTCAATTATGTCTTCAGGCACCAGCGATAACAGGAACTCTTCACCGTCCCTTGTGTTTAGCTGCTCAAAGAAATTGTTGATATCCTCCACGCGGATTCCGGGCGTATCACAAGTACTGATGACGACCAGCTCAGGGTCCTTTCCCTGACTGGAAAGATAATCCAGACCCGTTAACAGTTTATCAATAAATTCTGAGCTAGTTTCGATGGGCACATAATTTACAGGGTAATCAAACTGTGCATCTGCTTCACTGAGGCCGATTAAATATAAACCCTCGATATAAGGCGATTTGCTCAGTGCGCCGAGCTGCCAATCGATCAGGCGTTTGCCTAAAAAGGGCAGCAGGGCTTTTGATTTGTACTTTTTTTCTGGATCAATCACTTCAAGAAGGCGTCTGCGTTGATAATCGCTTCCACACATAACGAAGACGGGATATTTTTGATAGGGTTGTCCTTCCATGTGATCCTTTCCTTTAGTTGGGTGAGGGTGTTTCTAAAAATTTTGATTCCAACTCACCCTGGTATTTTCTTTACACCAATTATAAAGCTAATTTCAGATTGTATTATAGGGCATCAAAATTCACCTTGGTTTTACCGACCAAAACTAAGGTATCTGAAGAGTTGTATAATATGCTTGAGGAAGAAGACAGTTGATATTATCCCGAAGATTATTCTAGGAGGACTCATTATGTGTAACGCATCCTATTGTATGATCCTGACCACAACTGGTCGGCAAGAAGAGGCACACAGCCTGGCCGCTATGCTGGTCAGGGCGAACCTGGCTGCCTGTGTGCAAATTACCTCAATATCTTCCACATATTCCTGGCAGGGGGAATTGCATCAGGACTCCGAGTGGCTGCTGCTGATTAAAACACGGGTAGATCTGTATGAAGACGTTGCAGAAACCCTGGGCACACATCACAGCTATGACACCCCGGAGATCATCCAGGTTCCAATCACTCGGGGGTCACAGGCTTATCTGGCTTGGATGGATGGGAACACAAAAGGTGAACGCCCATCCTGAATATGTTGTTTTTGATTTGTTATATTGGTATCAGGTAGCAGGCGATTAGGTGTTATCGGGTTGTTTGAGTTATATTTTCAATGAGTCATTAAGAAATACCGAAAACCATTGACTTTTATCCTTCATCAATAGGCATCATGCCGATAATGAAACGAGATTGTGTCCAATACTGGTAATTGGTATTGAAAGCCTCACCGCTGAGCTGCCGTCCGCAGAAATAGAACAACAAACCAGGCAATGCCATCTGGTCAAAGCCGCTGTCAGGGTAATTTTCGGCCAGGTAGGGCACCAGGTTCATTGGCTGTTGGCTGACTTCATCAACTTCGGAAGGCGGAATGCGAACTGCAGCGACCACCTTACTCACAGAAGAATTCTCTCCCTGGCGTATGATTATCTCGCTGCCAATCAGACAATTTTGCAAGTGATCATTTAAGTCAACTGGGTTACGGCGGATCCCCTGGGCATTATTTTCAAGATAGAGTTGTAAGGGGAGGGCTGGCAGGTCTCCAAATTGATTGGATCGACCAGAGTGTATCCACAATCCGTAGAAGCCCAGGTGTTCCCAGGCCATCGCAAAATCGAAATTATATAGAAACTCACCGCTTGCAAACAAACCTGGCGTGTATGGGGTTACAAAAAAGGGGTCCAGGTAGATCTGGGCTTGGTCACAATTCAATGTGAAGAGGACTTCGATTTCCTGGTCGCGGAAATCAACCTCATCATAGGTCATCCAAACCGGGGTAGGTGTAGCAGTTGGGCCAGGTGTTGGAGAACTTTCGACCGTTTGTGTCGGGGGTACTTGGGTTGGGCTCGAAAGCGGCGTGGGGATATCGGTCGGTGTAACCTCTTCCGTGGCTTGGAACCGCGCCAGCGTATCATCTGATATGGTTGTTTGAGGCCGTCTGGGTCCATAACTGGCAAGCAGTAAAAAAATCACCCAGATGCTGATGATGCCATAAATGATACCGATTAGCAGAAAAGCTAAACCTTTTTTAGGTATTCGTTTCATGATGAATTGATTATATCTTTAACGGCTAGGTTTGCAATGTTTGTAGAAGGTATCAGCAAATAAAGTGACAGGATAACTAACAGGAGGTGTGAATATGATCAACACCTCCTGTATTTGCCCTCTAGTTATACCAATTGGTATTTATTTAGTTTTTCTGTCGTTTCAGCCACATGCCTATTGAAAGACCTGAGAGACCTAACGCACTGACTGCTGTGACGATCAGCGCCGCTGGCCCGGATACGGCACCCGTGGCTGGGGCGACTTCCGGAGCTGGTGTTGGCTGGGCCGGTGGTGGGCTGGTCGGTGTCGGATCCGGCGGTGGTGGGCTGGTCGGCGTGGGATCGGGTGGCGGGCTGGTCGGCGTGGGATCGGGTGGCGGGCTGGTCGGCGTGGGATCTGGAGTCGATGCCATCTGGCACAGAATGACGTGGCTGATGCTGTCGCGGTCGCTGGGGTATTGATTGCCCTGGACCGGGTCCCAATACAGAGTGTCAACGGTGCCAGCTTTGACCTTCAACAGCCGCCACACATTACCCGGGTTCGGGGCAGGCATTGTGAAATACGCGAGATTATCCTCCTTTACAGTGAAAGGTGGGTCCTCGATTTTGTTGCAGAACCAAGTCTCACCGTTGGCAAGTGCCCATGCCTCCCAGTTTTCAGGCTGGTTTGCATTAGATCCAGTGGGCGGATTTGGCCAACCCGGGTCTCCGGCTGCTAACACTACGCCGCTGAAAACCAGAGAAAGCATAGTAGTCAATACAACCATGATGATTAATTTTGTTTTCATTATTTACAGCCTTTCTGAGTTTTACTTGATGATTAATTCAACTTACTCTTTAAATATTGTACACTAATAAGACCGTTATTGTCAAGCAGGAATATATTGAGATATTGTAAATTAATTAAAAAATTGCTTATTGAAGAATATCACAATTTGCAGAATTGTAAAATTGGTGATTAAATACTTTCTACATTAGTAGTGACAGGGGCAAACCAACACAAATCTATCTAACCGACACCTTTTCCGACATGATCCCAACTGTATCCAATTAAACAAACTTGACATAATTGATAGACTAATAGTCATCAATACAAATTGTGAAAGGAGTAAGTGTGAAGAATTTGTGGTTTAAAAACAAAGTCGCCCTGGTTACGGGCGGGAGCAGAGGAATTGGTGAAGCCTGTGTTAAGTCCTTTGCCCAAGGTGGCGCAAAGGTAGCCGTAGTTGATATCGATGAAGATAGCGGCAAAGCAGTTGTGGAAAAGATTAAAAAGGACGGCGGTGAAGCCATCTTCCTGAAGGTGGATGTGTCCGATCCTGAGGCAGTTGAAAAAATGGTCGCAGACACCGTTGATGCTTTTGGCCGCCTCGATTATGCTGTCAATAACGCCGGCATTGGTGGTGTGCAAGCCGATACC
>SLIC01000122.1 GCA_007135845.1 Candidatus Brevefilum sp. | reverse complement strand
TCAATGGGATTTATCCAGCGAGAGACAAATATCTACCGCTATCCCCTTCAGCAAGATTAAGGGGTGTTTGTGGGAACTGGCAGGGTGTGCGTGGGGATGCTGGGTGGTGGATCTGTAGGTGTTGGCTGTGGCGGCTCTGGTTCTTCGATACTTTCAGTCGGGATCTGAGCCTCTTGAAGCGCGGTGGCCAGCAATGCCAGGGCGCGGGCATCTGTCACTTGACCTTGTGCCAGTGCCCTTTGGGCTTGAGCGCCCAGTGCTAGGGCTGGGTCAGGATCTCCGAGAACAGCCAGGCGCAACAACGCCCGCTCCAGGTTTCCAGTGACGGCATATACCTGGGCAATGGTCCCCCGGTAGATATCTTTATCGGTCTCCACCAGTGTTGCCGGGGTGTGACGCTCATACACGACCGGGTTGATCCACCAGGCGTAAATTAATCCAAAGATGACTCCAATAATCAGCCCGGTCAGCAAATACCATGAGCTGCGTTTTGAACCAGGTGCAGCTACAGGCGCGGGTTCATCTGTACGTGCTGGTGTTGTCCTGATCTCCTGGGTGTCATCAAGCATGCTTCATCTGCCTTGTTTAGTTTGACCCATCCAGTATTTGCTGTATATCAAATGCCAGGCGGCGCATGAGCTGGAGATCAACCTCGGCATAGCGCAATGCATCTGCATAGGTGATGGTTTCCGTCAGTATGATTAGCGGCGGTGTTTCACCCAGGAAACCCAGGCGAGTTAATGCCAGGGGAAGATCTGCTTCGGCATCGTAGAGTTCCGCAACCATGAGGACAAAGTCGGTGCGGTAATCAATCTGCAGCATGTCCAGGCTGGTGCTGTGATACTGGGTTGGGAAGCCTTCTACAGGATTGGGGTTGATTAACCAGCCATAGCTGAGACCCAGCGAAAAGCCCACCAGGATGGCGAGGGCAAAGAACACAAAGCGCCAGGAACGCTTGCGCAAATCAATCCTCCTTTTGCATGGGTATCTGTATGCCGTGGCGTTTCGCAGCCTGGACTGCATGCTCATAACCTGCATCCGCATGGCGGACAACGCCCATGCCAGGGTCAACCGTCAGAACCCGTTCGAGTCGTTTGGCAGCAGCCTCGGTGCCATCGGCCACAATCACCTGACCGGCATGCTGACTGAAGCCAATCCCTACCCCGCCGCCGTGGTGAAAGGAGACCCAGGTTGCGCCATTGACGGCGTTGATTAAAGCATTGAGGATCGGCCAATCGCTGACGGCATCGGTACCGTCAAGCATGCTCTCCGTCTCACGGTTGGGAGAGGCGACCGAGCCGGAGTCGAGGTGGTCGCGTCCGATTACGATGGGTGCTGACACTTCGCCTTCAGCCACCAGGTTATTGAAAGCCAAGCCAGCCTGGGCACGTTCGCCGTATCCCAGCCAGCAGATGCGGGAGGGTAACCCCTGGAAGGGCACCTTTTCCTTGGCCATGTCCAGCCAACGGATCAGGTGTTCATCCCCAGGGAAGAGGGCTTTGATGGCCTCATCTGTGGTGTAGATATCCTCCGGGTCACCGGAGAGGGCCACCCAGCGGAAGGGACCCTTGCCCTCACAGAACAGGGGGCGCACATAAGCAGGGACAAAACCTGGGAAATCGAAGGCGTTTTTCACACCGTAATCGTATGCACGTTGACGCAGGTTGTTTCCGTAATCAAAGACCTCCGCGCCTGCTTTTTGAAAGGCCAGCATCGCTTCAACATGTTTTGCCATGGAAGCCTGGGCTGATTTTTGATAGGTCTGCGGATCGCGCTGTCGCAGGTCATCTGCTTCCGCCAATGACAGCCCGCTGGGGACATAGCTGAGCAGATCATGCGCGGGGGTCTGGTCGGTGACCACATCAGGAACCACACCACGGATGACCAGTTCCGGGAAGATATCAGCAGCATTGCCGATCAAGCCGATCGATTTGGGTGTTTTAGCTGCGAGCGATTCTTCCACCAGGGTCATCGCTTCTTCCAGCGAGTCAAAAACAGCGTCGACATAGCCGATCTCCAAGCGCCGCCTGGCACGGTCTGGGTCCACCTCCACAATCAAGCCCACGCCCTCGTTCATGGTGATGGCCATGGGTTGGGCACCGCCCATGCCGCCCAGGCCAGCAGTCAGCACAAACTTACCCTTCAGTGACGGCCAGCCCTTTAAGTGCGCCAGGGAACCCAGGGTCTCATAGGTGCCCTGCAGGATGCCCTGGGTACCGATATAGATCCAAGAACCAGCCGTCATCTGTCCGTACATCATCAAGCCTTTGGCAGCCAGGTCGTCGAAGTGTTCCTGGGTAGCCCAATGTGGGACGAGATTGGAATTGGCAATCAGCACCCGCGGGGCATCCGGGTGGCTTGGAAAAACAGCCACCGGCTTGCCGGACTGCACCAGCAAGGTCTCATCGTTTTCGAGGTTTTTCAGCGTAGAAAGGATGGCGTCGAATGCCTCCCACGAGCGGGCGGCCTGGCCGCGGCCACCGTAGACAACCAGGTCATCCGGGCGCTCAGCGACTTCCGGATCGAGGTTGTTCTGGATCATGCGGTAGGCGGCTTCAGTCAGCCAGGATTTACAGGTCAGTTGTCTGCCGCGCGGGGCACGGATCGGGCGGGGATTGGACATGAGGTACCTCCTTGCTGTAATCACACGTTTTGCTTTGGTTAAGATTATAAAGCTATCTGCTAAATTGATCAAAGTGTTACAAATATATTAGCTCAGTACCTATTCTTAAATTCTGCTTTAAGGATTTGGAAAAGAATATTTTATAAACTTGGAATTAACTTTCTCATAGACGAATAGCGTACAGTTTTAAAATTGGCACGAAATGCATCTTGACAGAAACATAAAAATATATAGAATTGTCACAGACTTATGCGATTAACGACCTTTATGACGTCCGTTACTGAACATCCTGCCACGCAGCACGTGGCGTTTATTTTGCCTTTTATTGAGAGCCTTTCCCGGCTCTCTTTTATTATGTCAGGAGGAAACTCATGCGCATCCCAGGTTTGATTGATCCGCATGTGCACATGCGCGAACCCGGTGCCACACACAAAGAAGACTGGGACAGCGGTACCGCGGCAGCCCTGGCTGGCGGTTTCACCCAGGTATTGGCCATGCCCAATACCGATCCACCGGTTGTAGACAGTGCGTCACTGGAATATGCCGCTGGGTTGGCAGCAAAGAAAGCGCGCTGCGATTATGGGCTGTACCTGGGGGCTGGGGCAGACAACCTTTCACAAACTGCCTCCCTGGCAAAGAAGTGTGCGGGATTGAAGCTCTACCTCGACCAAACCTATGGCCCCTTACGCCTGGACGAGATGAGTGTGTGGTTAGACCACTATAAAGCCTGGCCCATGAACCGCCCCATTGTGGTACATGCCGAAGGACGTACCCTGGCTGCGGCGATCTTGATGGCGGCACTGGTCGACCGGCCGCTGCACATTGCCCATGTGGCTACCCAGGAAGAGATCACCCTGGTGCGGGCGGCCAAGGAACGCGGCTTCAAGATCACCTGCGAGGTGGCACCCCATCACCTGTTCCTGACCAGTGATGACCTGCAAGATGGCTGGGTTGAAGTGCGTCCCCGGTTAGGGACAAGGTCAGATGTGGACGCACTGTGGGCGAACCTGGATGTGATCGATTGTTTTGCCACGGACCATGCTCCGCATACTGCTGCAGAAAAGGCGGGTGCCAGCCCACCGCCGGGCTTTCCGGGGCTTGAAACGGCATTGCCGTTGTTCTTGAACGCCGTGCATGAAGGGCGCCTGACCTTGGACGATGTGCTTGTTCGGATGGATACCAATGTGCGCAAGATTTTTGGTATCCCCACCCAGCCTGAAACCTGGGTTGAGGTGGATCTCGACGCGCAACACACTCTCGGTGCTCAGAAGATGTTTACCAAAGCGGGCTGGACTCCCTTTGAGGGTTGGGAGGTGCGCGGGTTGGTACGCAAGGTGGTGCTGCGTGGTCAGACAGCCTTTGAGGATGGGCGAGTCCTGGCAGCTCCTGGGACAGGGTGCCAAATCCTGTGATGGGCGTGCAACCCAAGGCAGCGAGTAACTGGCAGAAAAAGTTTTTGTTGTCATTTTTAATCATCACTTATTAAGGAGTAGTACCATGCCAAAATTAATACCAAAATTAAATTCAATAAACCCGCATTTACCCTTTGGCGATCAGCGGACCTCGCCTTTTTACGGCATCGACATCATAACCGTCAAACAATTTGACCGGGATCAACTGACTTATATCTTCGATGTTGCCCACGAGATGTTCGAAATGGTTACCCGGGTGGGTTCCTTTGACCTGTTGAAAGGAAAAATTTTAGCAAATCTTTTCTATGAACCCTCAACCCGTACTTCGTCGTCCTTTTTCTCTGCGATGGAGCGCTTGGGCGGCAGTGTTATCTCGATCAATAACGTCAGTTACTCTTCCGTGACCAAGGGTGAATCCCTGCCCGATACGATCCGCACTCTGGAAGCCTATGCCGATGTGATTGTCCTGCGCCATCCAGAGGTTGGCTCCTCTGCCCTGGCTGCCAAGTATGCCAAGAAGCCGGTTATTAACGCCGGTGATGGGATTGGCGAACACCCCACCCAGGCTTTGCTGGACCTGTTCACAGTTCAGGAGGAGTTGGGTCGTATCGATGGTTTGACCATCACCATGATGGGTGACCTTAAATATGGGCGTACGGTTCATTCCCTGGCACGATTGCTGACCCTGTATGATGTCAAACTCAATTATGTCGCCCCGGAGATCCTTGGCATGCCGCCTGAAATCTGGGATGAGGTTGCTGAAAAGGGTATCCCCCAGGCTGCGCTTACGGATTTGATGGCTGTTTTGCCTGAGACAGATGTGCTCTACGT
>SLIC01000200.1 GCA_007135845.1 Candidatus Brevefilum sp. | reverse complement strand
TCAGCTCCTGGTAGTATCCACCAGATTGGTAAAGGGATTGCAATTCACCGGAGTCATTCAAAACTTCTTCAATGGTGACCGGCTTACCAGGAATGGCGGGAATTAATTTGGCTACTTTATCGACTTCAGAGATGGGAATATCCATCACCCGGCCAACATCGCGGATTGCTGCCCGCGCCCCTAAGGTGCCAAAGGTGATGATCTGGGCAACCTTATCTTCACCGTATTTTTCGGCACAATATTGCATCATCTCTCCCCGGCGATCGTCCTGGAAGTCCAGGTCGATATCCGGCATGTTCACCCGGCCTTTTTGCAGGAAACGCTCAAACAACAGGTCGTGTTCGAGGGGATCGATCAAATTGATGTCAAGGGCATAAGCGACCAGGGACCCAGCAGCCGATCCACGTGCGTTGTACCAGATCCCCCGTTCCTGGGCGTGCTTACACAGGTCCCATACGATCAGGAAGTAGGCATCAAACTTCATTTCATGGATCACTTCCAGCTCATAGTCGAGACGTTTTTGGATTGTTTCGTCAAATGCGTGCTCGCCATAAATCCGCTGCAAGCCCTGTTCACAAAGATGCCGCAAGTATGTTGCCGCGGAAAAACCCTCCGGGACCGTGAACAGAGGCAGATGATATCCGCTGAAGCTGAGATCCACCTCACAACGTTCGGCGATCATCAAGGTGTTGTCAATCGCACCAGGAATATGCCCAAAGAGCGCCTGCATCTCTTCAGGGGTTCTCAGGTAGTAAGTCTCATCATCCATCCGCATGCGATCGGGGTCTGAGAGCAAGCTGCCAGTTTGAATTGCAAGGAGGATATCTTGCAGCCGAGCATCTGCTGGGTTGACATAATGCACATCGTTGGCTGCGATAAAATTCAGATTATAACGTGAACCCAGATCAATTAAACGCTTATTGGCCTGCGCTAAACCTTCCACGGCGTGTGATTGCAGCTCTATGAAGAAACGGTCTCGCCCGAAGATGTCCAGATACCATTTGAGGTGCCTTTCTGCCCGGTCAAGGTCATTGTTTAACAGCGCACGGGGGATTTCTCCAGAAAGGCAGCCCGATGAAACAATCAAACCTTCGCTGTGTTCTTGTAGAAAATCACGGTCAATTCTCGGCCGGTAATAAAACCCCGTTAATTGGGATTCCGACGCAATTTTAAGCAGGTTGCGATAGCCGGTCATGTTCTCAGCCAAAAGCAGCAAATGGGCTGACCGCTTATCATACAGCGAGTCTTTATCGGTCATTTTGCGGGCGGCCAGGTAAGTCTCCAAACCGATAATGGGTTTGATCCCGGCTTTGGTGGCTGCATTGAAGAATTCAATTGTGCCGTACATCGTGCCATGGTCTGTTAAGGCAACAGCCGGCATTTCAAGCTCTTTAACGCGCGCGACCAGCTTTTTGATCTGGCTGAATCCATCTAAGATGGAATAAGTGGAGTGAACATGAAGGTGAACAAAAGACATAACAATATTAAAATAACGCTTAGGTGATTAACCTGGCAAAACAATTAACAGCATCGTAAGCATACTTCAAGGATTTTTGCGTCCTCTCTTTGTTACCCAGCTAAAAGAGTGCTTCGCGAGCCACATCTGATAAAGCCATTATAGCACGGCGGATTTTTAAATTCAAAAAAACTGCCTTAAAAAGCTAAGTATTTTAAGGCAGTCTTACTCACTTGCTATCAACAATCATCCATCAGTTGTGAGAGGATTTTTCATAATACCGCATGGCAGTCCGAGTGAAATAACTGTAAGCTTTACCAAGCGTTTTCTTACGTTCCTGTATGGCGACACGGTCACGTACTTCCGCCAATGGCGTTTCTCCCGACCGGACAGCCCGAAAGAGGTTCCAAGCTGAGGCTGCGCCTGCCAGGGAAAAGATCAACAAGAACATTTCTATCAGGATATTGCCAAAGACACCATTCGTAACAAAGAACGGTACGATGACGTATAAATACAACGGATAAGGTATCACAACCAGGACCTGTTGAAGAATTTCTAACTTCAAAAATCGCTGAGCACATTCGTCACAGACGAAGTGAGACTCGGAGCCCAAGATGGTCTCTTCTGTGACAATGGCTTGACCGCGAGCCAACTGCTGACGGGGGCTGCCAATATTCTCTGTGTAATGAAATTCTCCCTTTGCCCCCACCCGGGATTGCCCGCACCGATGACAGGATTGAATATCACCTGACTCATCACCCTGCTGCGTATGACGATACGTCAGGTAAGAAAGGACAACCGCACTGATCGGCATCAGGATGGCTGTGATAAACCGGATGATCACAAAAAAGAAATCCATGGTTTTCTAAGCTCCACACTTCAAGTCGTTAACAGCTGTGTACTGCGATTTTACCCTAAATTTCTCGAAATAACCCCGCCTGGCATTGTGTTGCCTGATTAAATGAAAAAGCGAAGTGCAAAATTTACACTTCGCTAATCACAAGGTTACTTAATTTATACGTGCGTGATGTTTACAATGATGTAGGGGTTGCGCTTTGTTTCCTGGTAGAGGAAGGATTTTACCGAACGCATCACATCATCCTTACAGGATGCATCGCACTGTTTCTGGTTACCAATGGCTCGCTGCACAGTTTTCTTGAGGTGCTTGTTGAGGTCAGCTAACAGAAGATCCATTTCGCCTGGCATGATAAAACCGCGGGTTTCAATTTCAGGAGTGCCCTTGAGCTGACCCTTTTTCCTGTCAATAGCAAGGTTGACAACCATGATGCCATCCTGCCCCAGGGATTCCCGCTCACGCATGATGCCGCGATCGACATCGCCCACGCCGCTGCCATCCACAAAGATGTAATCACCAGGGATTCGTTCACCAAGCCTTAATTCGCCATCAACAAATTCAATGATCTGACCATTTTCAACCACGCACAGGTTTTCCTCCGGCACGCCTACCTCATTCGCCAGTTTGGCATGCTGTTTTAACATGCGCAATTCGCCATGAATGGGGATCAGGTGTTTGGGCCTTACCAGGTGGAGCAACAGCTTGATCTCTTCCTGGCTGGCATGACCTGAAACGTGTATCGGCGCAATCGCCTCATAGATCACATCCGCACCGCGCCGGAACAATTGGTTGATCGTCCGGTAGACAGGCTCTTCATTGCCTGGGATGGGATGAGAAGAGAGCACAATCGTGTCGCCTTCACGGATATCAAACTTTCGGTTTGTTCCATTGGCTAACCGGCCCATAATTGAGCGAGGTTCACCCTGAGAGCCGGTGCACATTAGCACAACCTGGTTATCGGGCATGGAGAGCGACTGCTCAAGTGAGATCACCAACCGCTCAGGGAAGTCCACATAACCCAATTCCCGAGCCATGTTCATATTGTCTACCATGCTGCGTCCCGTGAAGGCAATCTTACGCCCGTGTCGTTCGGCGGCATCAGCAACCTGCTGCATGCGAGAGATCAGTGAGGCAAAGGTCGCCACCAGGATGCGGCCTTTGGCCGATTCGAAGACCTGGTCAAGCCCCTTATCGATTGTCCGTTCGGATGGGGTCCAACCCGGTTCCGTGGCGTTGGTGGAATCTGCTAACAGCGCCAGGACGCCGCGTTGCGCGAATTCAGCCAGCTTGGCGTAATCCGTGGGCCAATTATCCACCGGGGTGTGATCGAACTTATAATCCCCGGTATGCACAACCAAACCCGCCGGCGTTTCAATGCCCAAACCGACTCCATCAGGAATGGAATGGCAGACGTGGAAGAAGTCCACTTTGAACGGGCCAATTTGGATATGGTCACCAGCCTGCACCTTACGCAAGTCGGCTTTACCTGCCATGCCATGGCGGTTGAGCTTCACCTGCAGTAAACCGCTGGTCAGCTTGGTGGCATAAATCGGTGCATTGACATATTCCAACAGGTGCTGGACTGCTCCGATATGGTCTTCATGACCGTGGGTGAAGATGATCCCACGAACGAGGTCTTTTTTATCTTTGAGATAATGCTCAAAATCAGGAATGATGTAATCGATTCCGAGCATGTCATTTTCGGGGAACATGATGCCAGCATCGACGATGAGGATATTGTTGCCATACTCATAGAGGGTCATATTCTTCCCAACCTCACCAAGCCCACCAATTGGGATAATTCTTAGTATTTTATTGTTTGTCATTTTTTTCGTTTTCCTTACACTTTCATTAATAATTTCATTTTGTTATTTGTTTTTTTATAAATGGGAACGCCCATTTGAAGTCAATTTATTATTTTTCTCTACGTACCTGCATTAAAAATGCCCTGAGGCACCAAGCCGGTCAGGGCAAATTACGGATAATGTTATTACCAGAGCTATGCTTCAAAATAATACCTGCGGCTGTTGACAGCCGTCGAACTTGTTGCTTTACAATAAGAGATTTTAGCATGGTGAGCTCATAAAGTCAATTTTATGCTATTCATGTTAATAAACCTATGATGATCATTTTTCAATCTTTAACCTGAAAAACCAGCTTTCGATCGTTCACAGCTCAGTACTTGAAAACCTGTCTTAAATTTATCAGGGGAGTGTGCTATAATGTTTAACTCAAATGGCCCTCTAGCTCAATTGGTAGAGCAGTTGACTCTTAATCAATTGGTTCGGAGTTCGAGTCTCCGGAGGGTCATCTTTTATTTAAGTGAATGGGGCATTGTGAATGGTGAATGGTATGATGTGTCCCGTGATCATCCCCGATCTGCCTATCACAACCATCAACAATTGGGGAATTCTTTAGCAAATAAATTCACTCAATGGACCCAAATTTAATAAAAACACCTAACATAATGGTCATCAGTGAAAAATATGTTATGATTAATAACCAATTAAGGAAATCATCTCCCCACGAGCTAAAAAGAATAACATCAACAACGTGAGGTGAAATTATTAGG
>SLIC01000119.1 GCA_007135845.1 Candidatus Brevefilum sp. | reverse complement strand
TCTCCACTGGAAGAAATCTTCAAGACGAACCGCATCCTGAAGGTGTTTCATGCCGCCGAATACGACCTGATCTGCCTGTTCCGTGACTATGGTTTCCGCTTTAACTACCTGTTCGACACAATGATTGCTGCCCGCATCCTCGGGTATGACAAAATCGGGCTGGGATCGCTACTGGAACGGTTTTTCAACATCCAGATGAACAAAAAATACCAGCGCGCCAATTGGGGTAAACGTCCCCTCAAAACCGATATGCTCGACTATGCCCGGCTGGACAGCCATTACTTGATCCCCCTCCAGGAGCATCTGCGTGAAGAATTGGTCAATGCTGGATTATGGGACCTGGCGTTGGAGGACTTCCGGCGGCTGACCCAGGGCATCGAAGATACAACCGAAACCCACGCATCTGACTTCTGGAAGTTGCATGGTGCACGTGACCTCAGCCCTGAAAAAGCAGCCATCCTCAAATCGCTGTACGAATTCCGTGAGACAAACGCACAGGCGCAGAATCGTCCGCCCTTCAAGGTCATCAGCAACCAGGCACTGGTTGAAATGGCGGATGCCTGCCCAAAAAACTGTAAGGACCTCTTGCAGTTATCAACACTGCATGAACGCCAGGTAAAACGCTACGGACGAGGTCTGTTGAGTGCTATCCAGAACGGTAAACATGCGCCACCCGCTCACCCCCCCAACAATACCCGCCCCCACAACTCGGTCCTCGAGCGGATCGACGCCCTGCGAGATTGGCGTAAACACACCGGTCAAGACCTGGGGGTGCCGTCCGATGTGGTGCTGCCCCGGGATGTTCTCTATCGCATAGCCTGGGCAAACCCAGACAGCATGGAAGCGCTCAACGCCCAAATGTGGGACGTCCCCTACCGCTTCAACCGCTTTGGAGAGCAAATCTTAGCCAGAATCATCCCATAAGCTTGTATACAACCGACAATCTGCATCCCCCTCTATCAACTTCAACATCCCCCACGACCACTTAATCACCATGGTTTTATCGAGTATAATGGATGCCTGCCAGTCGGAGAGGTGCCAGAGTGGACGATTGGGGCGGTCTCGAAAACCGTTGTAGCCTTGCGGCTACCGAGGGTTCGAATCCCTCCCTCTCCGCTCATATCAAAAATATTTAATGCAAATGAATCATACCCAAGAAAAATCGCCCATAATACGGGCGATTTCTCTTCATGGTCTGGATGATTGTTAGCCAATATCCAGCTCACCCTCTATACCGGCTTCAAAAATCTCCTGCCATTCATCAGGTAATTGGGCTCGCAGGTTTTCAATTTCTCCAGCTGAGACTGCTTCTTGTATTGTATCGATGACAGCCCGGGCATGGTAAACAGATAAAGGCAGGTCAACGCCTTCCCTTTTTGAAACCCGCTCAAAGAACTCCTTCACTGAAAATCGTTCCCCTTTACCAGGCACATCCAGGTATCGTCCAAGTTCATCTGGCAATTGTGCAGCCAGGTTTTGGGGTTCTTGTCCCGCAAGTCTTTCTGACAAGGTTTGTAATGTTGCCCGGATTACAGCCAGCGCCTCATCCGTTGAGGCCAGTTTTGCTTTGTGTTGTACTTTTCCTGCAAATTCATCAAACTTCATAATCTCATCCTCTCTTCCAATGTTTCACTGAATAATCTTAACCAAACTGAACGCCATTAAAGGCACAAAGCACGAACATGGATTCCTGATTAAGGAAATTCCTATACCTAACTTGATTAAACCGTATACAATAAAAGGAGGATTTACGAAGAACGATTAGATTCATGCCGGAAAGGGTTAGGAAACGTTAGGCATTCGTTGGGGAAAATTTTTTAAAGTAAATACCCCTCTGCTCATCACACATAATAACCCCGGAGTTAATCCAGCGGGGTTAGCTTATCCTGAATTTTCCTGACCGCGATACCTTTGCAATGACTCAATTAATTAGCAATCATCCTTTTGTTGAGTGTGGCATGCGTATAGCTTGAAACGTATGATGTCACACTCCTGATCCTTGTATTATTATGGGGAGGCATTCTAGATTAACGCATCGTTAGATTTTTATAAAAAATTAAAGTATTGCACAATCATCAGGATATTTAGCTTAGCAAGTTAATTTGTTTGACAGAATAAAATCACGAGGAATAATAACTTTTCGCAGAGATATTGATTGGCTGCTAAACAACATTGATGTTCATGCATCATGAGCTTAGCATCTGAAATTTTTCTTTCCTAAATTCAGGTATGGGAATGGGATTCGCCAGAACATCACCATAACAAAGAAATAACATACTTTTCTGGAATTACTATCAGCGGCAACTGGAAAATACTGATAACAACACACATAAATCCAAATACAGAAAATTATGAGGTTCTCAGACCGAAGAACACC
The DNA here is from genome assembly GCA_007135845.1 of Candidatus Brevefilum sp. Next base: position 2,521 of record SLIC01000119.1, on the reverse strand, counting down.
ACGATTGGAAGCGAAGATAGGCAGAAAAGTGGCACATTTAACATCCTATTAGTCATTTTTCTAATACTCATCACCAGCACCTGTTCTTGAAATATGACCGTACAGTACGGATCAACGAAGCTTCGTGATAAAATTTGAAGACAAATATTACAGGAGCACTTTATGACATTTCAAACCGCTAATCTTCATAAAGGTATAACCCTGGAATATGCACTTGAAGGCCCACCCAAAGCGCCCGTTCTGTGCTTCGTCCATGGGTTGGGCGCAGCCATGGAACAGTTCCAGCCGCAAGAAGACGTTTTCTCTGGGGACTACCAAGTTTTGCGACTCTCGTTGCGCGGACATGGCGGATCAAGTGCGCCTGCCCAGCCCACACCCGAGGCGTACTCGCTCCGCACCCTGGCACAAGACATCCAGGCATTGCTGGCGCACCTCGGCATCGAGGCGCTGCACTATGTCGGCAATTCTCTGGGCGGACTGTTGGGCTACGAACTGCTGGAACTGGGACAGCAGCAGCTTCTTTCGCTGACCACCTTCGGCACAACGGCAGAATTACACAGTCCCCGGGTGGTCTACTGGTCGGTGGTCGCCATGACCCACCTGCTCGGCGTCAAGGGCATAGCAGCGTTCATTGGAAAGACCGCTACACAGGATCGTGCCGTTGGGGTTCAACTGCAGGCGATGTACCGCAAAGCAAAAAAAGACGCGCTGCTGCTCATCGCCCGGCACATTGCCGACTACGACTATACCGCCACGCTGCGCAACTCAGACCTGCCGCTATTACTCATTCAGTGTTCATTGGACAAGGAAATCAATGCAGCCCTGGATTCAACCCTGGCTGCCCTCGCTGCTGCACCGCGAGGCCGTGTTGTACACCTCGACGAAGCCGGACATTTCGCCAATTTGGAGCAGCCTGAAGCGTTTAATCACCTCCTGGAAACATTCCTGGCACAATTACCTGATGGATAACAAAAATTGTAAGTCCGATTGTGTGAAATCAAAACACGCTGGAGATCTTTGATGACACCCTTAAGAAAGAAAAGCAAGCTCGTTCTCGCGATCATCTTTGCATCGCTTTTCATTGTTGGAATTCTGGGATTTCTTATTCTGCGCACCAGCAACTTGTGGATGATGCTCAATCTATTCAGTGAGGAAACACGGGTGGAAAATTTTCGCAATTTCCACACCATTTTTCCCTCAGAGCCGATCGAACCAGGGGATTCGGTGTGGGTGTTTGAGTCCAACCCCAGGCGCTTACCGGAATTCTACACCTACGCAGGTCAACAGCACCGGATAGACGCATTTCTTGAAAAAACCTCGACCACCGGGTTTGCCGTCGCCAGGGATGGCGAAATACTATACGAAGCGTACTTCAACGGTTACGAGCCCGATTCTTTGCCAACTTCCTTTTCTGTTGCCAAGTCCTTCGTCTCTGCCTTGGTGGGAATCGCCATTCAGCAAGGATACATCACTTCTGAATGGGATCCGGTAGCGCGCTATGTACCAGCTCTGGCCGATTCTGGCTACGGCCCAATCCCGCTCCATCATCTTCTGACGATGTCATCCGGCGTGGATTTCAACGAAGATTATGCTGATCCAGGTTCAGACATCAACAGGCTGCCAATGCAGATTTTTGTCTTCAGAAACAGCGTGCCCGATCTCCTTAAAGAGGTGGAAATGCAGCGGGAACCGGGACTGCGCAACGAGTACAGCAGTACCGACACGATGGTATTGGGGTTGGTCCTTGAGGGCGCGACTGGTATGTCGCCAGCGCAGTATCTGGAACAGGCTATCTGGAAACCGGCCGGCATGGCACATCCAGCCTACTGGGGTACTGACTTCCACAATCACACCCTAACCCATGCGTTTCTCTCTGCCTCCCTGCAGGATTATTTACGCTTTGGCCGGCTCTATCTGAACCAGGGTCAGCGGGATGGGCAGCAAATCATCCCTGCTGATTGGGTAGCCCGCTCAGTAAATCCACAAGAGGCGCATTTGTTGCCAGGCGACAATCCCCACAGCCATTCGACCTTTGGTTACGGATATCAGTGGTGGCTCCCGGAAGATCCGCAAGGCGACTTTACGGCCATAGGCATCTGGGGACAATACATCTATATACATCCCGTATACGGCATTGTGATTGTCAAAACCAGTGCGGATCCAGACTATAACATGGGTGATCCTGAAATAATCGAGGTTTTTCGTACCATCGCTCAATGGGGAGCTGAACAATGAATCAAATGCCATTTTTCAACCCGTTTCACATCGACATTGATCCAATGCAACGGCTGCTGCTGATCAATTTCGATGAAGACCCCGACACCACTTACATCGGTTTCGAGCCGCAGGTATTCGATGACTCGGCCAACGGCACAGGACATCTTGTGATCGGGTGGCGGCAAGATGGCCGTGTGGATGTGTTCCATCAGCCGGGTCTGCGCGTGGACCCTGACAAGTACGATATCGCCGGCAAAGGTCTGGCGCACATGGTTGAACGCGAGCTGGCAGGGGCACACTTCGA
>SLIC01000026.1 GCA_007135845.1 Candidatus Brevefilum sp. | reverse complement strand
TTCGGGCCGGGGATTGGGGATTCCGTCATCCTGCAAATTCGGGGTGAAGAGGAAACCCTGGATGTGCAGGGATTGGTTCGTCATCCCTTTGTACAGCCGCCCCTATTCGGCGGGCAGGCACACTTTTTCACCGATACCGAAGGATTGGCAGCCTTTGGCATTCCAGAAGGATTTTATGGTCAGCTCCTGGTACGGGTCGAACCCTACAGCCTCGAGAACGCGCAAGAAATTGCCGGTGATATCCGCTCCCAACTGGCAGACAGCGGCTACGGCGTGATCGTCAACCTGTTCCAGGACCCTGATGAGCATTGGGGGCGCATGTTTGTGGACGGTATTAATTTGATCCTGCAAATTATGGCGGTGGTAGCCCTCTTCATGAGCATGGTGCTGGTGTTCAACACCTTCACTGCTTTGATTACCCAGCAAACCGACCAAATTGGGGTCATCAAAGCCATCGGTGGGCGGCGTAAGAAAATCATCCGTTTATACCTGACCAGCGTGCTCATTTATGGTTTGGCGGCTCTGCTGATTGCACTGCCAACCAGCGCATTGTTTGCTTTTTTTATGAGCCAGTGGTTTTTGAACTTATTCAATATTGATTACAATGTCTTCCAGGTCTCGCAGCTCGCTATCACCGTCCAGGTTGCTTCTGCCATTCTCATTCCGCTGCTGGCTGTCTTGTGGCCGGTTTTGAAGGGAACAGCCATCACCGTACGCGAGGCTCTCTCAACCTACGGACTGGGGGCCGATTTCAGTCACAGTTTCATCGACCGGGTGGTAGATAAAATCGGCTCAGCATTTTTACCGACGCTGTATGCTGCTTCACTGGGCAACCTGTTCAGACGTAAAGGCCGCTTGGTGCTGACCCTGCTGGCCCTCACTACAGCCGGGATCATGTTCCTGGTGGTGATGTCACTGATTGCATCGGTCAACCTGACTCTCGACAATGAAATGGATCGCCAGGGGTATGATGTTCGTATCGGTTTCACTGAAGATCAGGATATCGCAGAGGTGCTGGCGCTGACGGACACCATCGACGGGGTGATTGAAGCGGAAATGTGGTCCTCCACCAATGCCACCATCTTACGGGCTGGCGAGCGTCTGCAGGATTCAGCCGGTTTGGGGGCACAGCTGTTGGGCATCCCGGCCGGGACTGAAATGTATGCTCCGATCATTATGGATGGACGCTGGATCGAAGATGAAGATGATGAACGGGTGATCGTCATCAGCCAGGAGACCGCCAGCAAGAATAACCTCAATGTTGGTGATGAGGTGGTCCTGGATTTAGGGGGATTGGGCACCGCTGAATGGGAAATTATTGGTTTGTACCGGGTGATCTACGGTGGTGGTTTTGTGATTGAACCGATCTATGCGCCTTTGGAGGTTGTTGCTGAAGCAACCGGGCAAACCGGCATAGCCACCCAGGTGTTGATCATCGGGGAGATTGAAGACATTGAACAGGAAGCCGAGTTTGTTGAACTGATCAAGACCCAATTCGAAGATCAAGGCTGGGGCATTGATTTTTATACCACCACCGCCCGCCTGGAGCAGCGTGTGTATGCCGATAACCAGTTTGAATCGATCATCATGATGCTCCTTAGCCTGGCGATGCTGACCGGGGTGGTTGGCGGCATCGGGTTAGCCGGGTCCCTGGGCATCAGCGTATATGAACGCACCCGTGAGATTGGCGTGCTGCGCTCAATTGGTGCCAGGTCGGGGAACATCATGCGCCTGTTTGTGATGGAGGGTGTGCTGCAAGGTTTGATCAGCTTTATCATCGCCACCCCGATTGCCTTTTTCCTTGCGCAACCCCTGGCCCGGGCTTTAGGACGCACCATGCTGGAGGTTGATCTGGATTTCGCCTTCAACTATATTGCTGTTGGCATCTGGCTGGTGGTTGTGCTGGTCATCTCCGTGGCGGCATCCATCGCGCCTTCCCGCAAAGCGACTAAGATCAGCGTCCACGAGGTGTTGACGTATTAAGATGTGAGTCGTGCGCAAATTGTCTGCACAAGACCCAAACCCAGGGGTCTTTATATAGAAGATTGCCTGTAACACACCTGGAATCTGGTGGCACAAATATTCTTTAGATCCCCGCGGTTTTATTCAGATGGCTAGATAGTAATATCTAATGTCTAAACCCTGGGGGTCTTTGTTTCGATGATTAACGAAAACTGATCTTGAAATGGGTGATGCCATTTTTTCACTTAGACCCCCGGGGTTTGATTTAGCAGCTTGGTGGGACAGGACTCAGTTCAAAACCCCGGGGGTCTTTGTTTTACTGATTGACGAAAACCGATCTTGAAATGGGTGGCACCTATTTTCACCTTAGACCCCCGGGGTTTGGTTTGGCAGGCTGGCAGAGTATGCCCCTTCTGTCACTGCAAACCCCCGCCAGGAGGCGCGGGAGTCTCAGGAAGCATAACCAATTTTCCGACGAATACGCTGCTCCGCGATTTTTCTCTTGAAGCAATCGGCCTTTCATAGGCAATGCGTCTCTTATCAACATCATAAGACGCTGATTGGAGTTAAAAATCCGCAATGATGAGCTTTTTCATTGCCATCATATGGGCAAAGGCGTCGGGTTTTTGCATGAGTTCATCCATGTTTTCAGGCACGATTTGCCAACTGACACCAAATTGATCCTTACACCAGCCGCATTGTTCAAACTCAGGTTTGCTGGACAGTTTCTCCCAGTAATAGTCAATTTCATCCTGATCCTTGCAGCTAACCGATAAAGATATCGCTTCGTTGAACACAAAATCTTGTTCGGCAGCTGAGTCCATCGCGGCAAACCATTGGTTTGCGAGCATAAAATCACCAAACATCAGTGCGCCAGTTTTTGCCGGTCCAATGTCCTCCGGGTAGTAGTTCATAGCGCCGATTTTTGAATTCTCGAATACTGATACATAGAAATTAACCGCTTCTTCAGCATGATTGGTATTGTGCTTGGTGAATAACAGCGAAGGGAGGATAAACGGGCGTGGCTCACCTGCTGGATCGGTCAGGATCAATTGCCAGGTTACGTCATAGCGGTCTTTGACCCAGCCGTACCGCTCGCTGTATGGGTAAGCCTCCAGGGGCATCAGCACCTGGCCGCCATCACTCAGTTTTAGCCAGAGGTCATCCAGGTGTTCCCGCGCCTGAGGATCCACCGATGGGTCAAAGTTCACCATAAAGGAAATGGATGGGTTGACTTTGAAATCTGGCCCAGCATTGATCGCCACAAACGGCTGCTGACCCAGTTCAAATTCAATCGTCAGCACTTCACCAGCGAGGTCCAGTTGAAAATCTGCCAGACCTTCTTCGACACTATTGGGGTAAAAGGATCTGTTCAGTATCTGGCTGTCAGGAAATGCTGAAATGTAAAAGTCAATAGCTTCCTGGGCATTGCCAGCGAACCATAGATTGGGGGTAATTTTTTGTTTCATTTTTTGGTCTCCTTTTGTTATTACTTCATTCTATCCAATTCGGATATAAATTATCAAGTTAATGCTTTGAGCGGGGTTTGGTTCAACAGGTTGTTGGGACAGGACTCGGTTCAAAACCCCGGGGGGTCATTGTTTTACTGATTGACGAAAACCGATCTTGAAATGGGTGATGCCGTTTATTTTTAGACCCCCGGGGTTTGATTTGGCAGGTTAGTGGAACAAGGTTTAATTTAAAACCCCGGGGGTCTTTGTTTTGTTGATTACCGAGAACCGACCTGGAAATTGTTGGTACCGTTTCTTCCTTAGACCCCCGGGGGTCTTTGTTTTGATGGTTTTCGATAAGCCCAGTCAAAGTTAAGGTGTTTGATGTGGTAGACTTTTTGAATGGCAGATATTTTGCGTTTTTTTAGAAGCAAACGCTTCAGGTTTACATTCATTACAGCTGTGGCATATGGGGTTTTTTATCTGATTAGCAGACATTTCTTCTTCATTGGTCAGCGTTATCATCTCTACACGCCTGATTGGTCAGCTAAAAACTTTTTATGGATTGCTGTTTTACTATCATGTGTTCCCGGTGTGTTCGGTTGGTATCGTTATAGTCTGATCAGTTTATTGGGCTATATTCTGGGCATTGTCTTTGGTGAAATATTCGGTCCCACAACGCGAATACTGGATCAAGGTATGCCCCCAATGCCAGTCCATGATGGATGGATTATTTCCATTTTTACTTTCTTAGGATTTTGTTTGATCGGGATCCTGTTTGAGATTTATTTGAGAAAGCTGTCCCGTAAAGAATTGAATTAAATGACTAAATCTGTTTGGATCGATTGTCGTTATGACTTGATGAACATGAATTTTCGGATATCCACAACTCCTAATTGAATAGATTTATAATATATTGATTTTTCTCAGATTAAGAAGTATTGGCTATGTGAGGGATGAAGAATGAGTGTCTTCACAAAAAAGGATTATTGGAGTAAAAACCACTGCCAATTAAAGAAAAAATTGGTAAGATATTCGTCGGCATCCATATTTGCCTGTGAGATTGGGAAAATATCATCACGACCATTAGACAGACAAGAAAGTCAACGGGTGTCTTAACCTTGTTTTTTGATCTGCAAACTTTTAAAAATATTGTGATTTTAAAGGGTACCCATACACTGGAAACATGAATGGCATCTGGTCAAAGGAGATGCGTCGATGTTGATACCACACTTACATTTTGATGGGAATTGTAAAGAAGCGATTTCTTTTTATGAATTGGCTTTTGGCACCAGGGCTGAACTAATTATTGCAGAGGAAAAGCGTTCTTCCGATAACGAGAAAGAAAAAATTACCCACGCCGTTATGAACATTCACGGTCAAAAAGTTTTTCTGAATGATCGCTTCGGAAAAAAAACACCTTCAACGGATATCGCTATTCACCTGATTGTGATGTTCAAAAGTGAGAGCGAGTTCCTCGCTTGTTATGAGAGGATGATAGAAAAC
>SLIC01000241.1 GCA_007135845.1 Candidatus Brevefilum sp. | reverse complement strand
CAAACACATCCTCTTTTTCATCCACCACGATTGTCACCGCTGCGGTCATCCCGGGTCGGATGCGGTTGTCTGCATTCAACATTCTTACGGTGACCGTATACTCCACCACACCCTGTACCGTTGTGCCAACCAGTGATATCTCTTTGACCTCACCATCAAACGTAGTCTCAAAATAGGCATCAAAAACCAGTTGAACCGGTTGTCCGACCATCACCTGGGGAATATCAATTTCTGAAATCTGCACAGCCAAACGCAGGTCAGCCAGGTTATCCAGCTGGACGGCTTTGGCTCCAACCTGAACGACGTCACCTGGCTGCGCTGGCAGGCTGGTGACCACACCCGCAAAGGGCGCTTTGATGTTTGGGCTGTCTAATCGAGATTGGGCGATCGCAATTCGAGTTTCAAGAATGGTCACTTCATCGGGATCCGGCCCGTCAGCGAGGATGTCCGCCTGGTTTTGTAGACGGTTAACCTGCGCTTGTGCCAGGTCAATCTCATACTCAGCTTCTGCAATTTCACGATCTGAAAAATCAGCCCGACAATAATTCAAGTTTGCCTTTGCTGTGCTGACACGACTGCGGGTTTCAGGTGCCTCAAATAATTCCAACAATCTCTCAGCAAATTCCAACTCCCGCTCCAATTGTTCGATGCGTCCTTCCGTGCAGCGCCGATAGTTCATGACCCAGCGCCTGTTTTCACGGTTCTCAAGGAATTCTTCAGCATCAAGCAATTCCAGGCGGGTATTGGCCAGGTCGGCTTTCCAATTCTCGTAGAGTTGATCCAGCGATCGTTGGGCGCTGATCAAATCGATTTCAGCCTGCATGATGTCCATCGACAGGGAATCAGGATCAAGAGACATCAATAACGTGTCCTTCTCGACTGTTTCACCCAGTTCAACGTAAACACTCCCCACTGTGCCACTGGCGGACCAGATCAGGGCAGCGCTCTGTGAGGGCTGAACTGATCCTGTACCGAAGATAAAGGCACTCAGGTTATCGCGCTGGTATGGTTCCATCTCGAGGTTGGCTAACACCCGGTTGGCCTCTCTTTGGGCGTCTAATACCTGCCAGCCGATGAATAAGCCAGCAGCAAGCAGTACCACCAGGATGATCCATAAGGCTTTCTTACTTTTTTTTCTCTTTCGTGTTGCATCTGCCAAGATTCTTCTCCAACTTCTTTATTGTGTTTTCTTTCACACAGTATTATGGTACATCGGGAAAGGGCTCGCAAGCCTTTGTGTAAGCTAGCATCATTTGATAAAGGTGACAGATCATGATCTTCAATCCCGATTCACCCAAATGTCGCACTGTTTGATCTTATAGGATAATTATGGTATTATTTATCTAAATACATATTTGATTACGGCTGTGGAGGCAAAACACTGTTTCTATGTGATGTCCTCACCCGCCAAAACAATCAACAAAGCATTCACATCACATTAAACAGCCAGATCAATATCACAACCTGTAGAAATGCAGGCTTGCAAAATTTTTGAGTGAGAACCCACAAGAGATTTTCCTCATGAATTAACTTCGCAATTATTCAACAGACCAGCCTTACCAGGCTGGAAAAAGGAGACAATTGACCAATGACAACCAATATCATCCATAATAAAGCAATCGGTCTTGATATTAACGAACTCAGATCGGCCGTGCAGTTTGAATATGAAGGCGTTGCGCGTAACCCGGAGCAGGGCTTTCATTTTCATACCGGACGCAAGTTAGCTGGGCTGGTGGGATACCAGGAACAGTGGTTAGAGAGTATCCCTGAAAGCGCGATCGAGTCCTTTGCAGGCACCGGTAACCCCTTCAGCCTGGGAGAATTGAAGCCTGGCGAATTCGTGGTCGATGTCGGCAGCGGTTCCGGTCTCGACAGCCTGATCGCAGCTCGAATGATCGGACCCCAGGGGCAGGTGATTGGGGTTGATATGACCCAGGCTATGCTAGAGAAAGCGCGCCATTCAGCAAAAGAAGCAGACCTTGATAACGTCAGCTTTCGTCATGGCTTCGGTGAGGAACTGCCTATCGAAGACGAGTGGGCGGATGTAGTCATCTCCAATGGCGTGCTCAACCTGATGCCGGACAAAATTACCGGCCTGCAAGAAATGGCCCGGGTTCTCAAGCCCAAGGGGCGGATACAAATCGGTGATATCCTCGTGCAAAAAGAGGTGCCGCTTAGCGCAAAACAGGATATTGAGCTCTGGTCCGGCTGAATTGCCGGCGGTCTGCTGGAAGCAGAATTACACATGACCGTTGTGATGGCTGGATTTGTCGATTTTCATATCACACAAAGAACGGATGTTTTCACCGGCGCGCCTCATGAAGGCAGTGCAATCAATTACGGCACCAGTGGAATCAGCTTTGGCGCTCGCCGGCCGGATTCCACCGAGGAATGGCATCAGGAACTGAAGGCATTAAACTGCGAGATTCCGGAAAACTGAACAAATATTATCCCTAGATCCGTTTCCAGTCTGCGCCATCATCAAGCGAAAATGTTGTGTACAACACTTCGCTGTCAAACAACTATAGACAACCATTGATCGAGACGCCCTGGCAAGGCGTCTCGATACACGAATTGGATAAATGATGCCTGAGGTAAACTTGAACAGTCATTGACAGGTGTCAATCTTGTATTCCCTTTTCTTTGTGTTAACCTGCCATTTCACACATACCACCTAATCCAGAAACTGAACCTCGGCTGTCATTCCCCAACGTAACCGTGAATCCTCTTGTGACAACCGTATCCGTACCACATAGGTGATGTCACCAAAGCGCTCCAGGTAATAATCGCTGATCGATTCCACCTCCCCGGTAAAAGTCTCACCCGGTAAAGCATCAAAAGTGATCTCAACCTCATGCCCCACCTCTACCTCAATCACATCGATCTCGGTTAGATCATCCGTTTCCAGGTACCAGGCAGACATATCTGCCAATACAAAAGCCATCTTTTCAGGTGTGGTATATGCACCTTCAGTCAGCTCTACACGCACAATCTTTCCATCAAATGGGGCTGTGAGTTCCACATCCATCAGCGCACATTCAGCTGCTTGGAGCTGTCCTCGTGCGTGGTCCAGGTTGGCTTCAGCCAGCGCCAGGTCATCCGGATCAACCTGGCCATCCTGGGTAGCCTCAACCTTACGTTCTGCCTCGGCCAGTGCAGCCTGGGCTTGAACCAGTCGGTTTCTAGCCAGGTCATATTCGTTTTGTAATTCTTCAAACGCCCAACGGGCTTCATCATAATCCTCCTGTGCCCGTTCAACATCATCTTCGTAGCGCTGTCGGAGAAAATGGTCTTCGTCCAGGTCACTATGATCAGCCAGGGTTTCCTCAGCATCATCCAGATCATTTCGGGCATCAATCATATCCACCCGAGCATTATCCAGATCTTGGGTAAACACATCCGTATCAACTTCATTCCATGCCTGTTCTGCTTCAACCAGCACCTGCCGTGATTCCACCAGGACAACCTCTGCCTGCGCAGCCACCAGCTCCGCCTTCTGGTTCAGGTCATCCAGGCGCTGTTCGGCTTCTAACACCGCCAACTCTGCAGCCAGAACCTGGGACTCTCGCTCTTCAACATTGACCAGCCGGGCTAATACAGCTCCAGCCTCGACCTGATCACCTTCTTCAACCAGGATTTCACCGACTTCACCCGCCATAGCCATATGCAGATTGAGAAAATCAACCGGCACCAGCTTGGCTTCTGCATTAACACCTGGATCCTCGACTGGGGTTGGCTCAGGGGTTGGTTCAGTATTACTCACAATCAGGTCACACCCGGCAAACAACATGCCAGCCGCCAGGAGAACCATGATGGCCATAATCGTGTTCTTTTTCATCTTACACCTCATCCATTCTCTAGATTATTGCATTTCCTTTTTAATGATCACATTTTTAATAAACATTTTTCAGCCAACGTCTCATTCATAAGCCAGAACTTCACGGATGGTCAGCCGAGCTGCGTTATTTGCTGGGATCAAGCTGGCGATGACAGACAGCAAAAACACGATCCCCAGCCAGATTGCAAAGCCAGTCACGGTGAACACAAATTCACCAGGCACTCCAAAAATCGAATAATTAATAATGGAAGACATCAAAGTGCTGATCGGGAAGGCCAGTACAACACCAAACACCCAGCTGATCAAGCCAATGATGACCCCTTCGACCAAAACCAGTTGCATTACCTGGTGATCCGTCGCGCCAATCGCCCTCATCACGCCAATTTCACGTGTCCGTTCCAGCACATTCATACTCATGGTACCCGTTAGGCTGATGCTTCCCACCAGTGCAATCAAGCCAGACATAATTAACAGGAAGATCGTTAGGGTATCCAAACCGAGGGTAGCATCATCACGGATACTGGCGCTGGTTGTGGTGTTTCGAACGGAAAAACCACGTTCCCTTAAGACATCATCAAGCCGTTGAGCCAGATCATCCTCCAATCCCTGAGCCATGATCTCCGGACTGGCAATTACCTGGAAGTTGGTCGCCCGATTGAGATTCCCGGTAACCTCATTGAGATGATCTAACGGTACATAAGCTAAGAAATAATCACTGCCAATAAATTGAAAGAAACCGACCACGGTCCAATCGATATCGCGCCGATTAACCCTAAGGGTGATTGTATCCCCCACATCCAGCTCAGGATAACGCACGACAAAACCTTCATTAAGGACAATCGCATTTGTGTCGCCTGGGATAATCCAACGTCCACGCAACAAGATGGGTTCAATTAAATCTGAATCCGGTGGCGCACCCAGCATTTCCACGCTCTCAGCCGGCCGATCATCTTCATCCAATAGCTGCACTGAAGTGGCACCCCGCGGTTCAACGCCTACCACCCCGTCGACAGACAAAATTAATTGGTTGACACGACTGATACGATAATGTCGATCAAACTCAATATTGATATCTGCCAGCATGTAATTTGCCACCTGGT
>SLIC01000075.1 GCA_007135845.1 Candidatus Brevefilum sp. | reverse complement strand
CGGGCATAGAGCTTCAAACCAGGTTCCTTGCGCGGTGAAAAGACCAGGTTGCGGGGGTCCTGGGGTATAAACAGCAAGGCATACATCTGTGCCGGCGCGTCAACCGTCATGTGAGCGTGTGACAGGGGATCTGTGAAGTCGAGGGTCAACTGCTTGTAGAATTCAGGGTAGGCGTCCTTCCCAACCTCTCGGGGTGATTGCCGCCAGAGGGCCGTCTGCCGGTTGGCGGGTTCTTCTGTATCGTTGATATAAATGGGATACTGCACAAAATCGGAGTGACGTTTGACCACCTGGCGTAAACGTGTTGGGTCAAGGAATTCCTTGGCATCCTCTTTAAGCTGGATGCGCACCTCCGTACCCCGCTTTTGGCGCTCACCACTGGATAAGGTGTAAGTATCCTCGCCGGAAGCTTCCCAGGCTGCCGGCTGTGCATCCAGGTGATAAGAGCGTGAAATCACCTGGATCGACTCTGCCACCATAAAGGCAGAATAAAACCCAACACCGAACTGCCCAATGATGTCCGTCAGGTTCTTTTCAGTCGTGCTGGCTGCTTCCACGAAGGCTTTTGCCCCAGAATGAGCGATCGTGCCCAGGTTTTCAACCAGCTCGTCGCGCGTCATGCCAATGCCAGTATCCTCAACGATCAAGACGCCCGCGTCTTCATCCGTGCGGATGCGGATTTCTGGGTCGATGTCGGGGTCCAGCACCTCCCGGTCGGTCAGCATCACAAAATCAAGCCGGGCGAGGGCATCAGAAGCATTGGAGATCAGCTCGCGTAAGAAGATCTCCCGCTCGGTGTAGAGGGAATGAATCAGGATATTTAATAATTGCTGTGTTTCAGCTTTAAAGGGGATTGGTTGTTTTTCTGCTGGAACGGTTTGTTCTGTCATTATGTCTCCTGCCTTGTTAATAATTTTTACACTGGGATTAATATAATCAAAGACGATAAGAATTATATAAGAAGGAGACAAGAGACGGAAGACCGAAGACGGGAGACTGGTTTTTCAGCCCCCGATCTTCGGTCCTTAATAACAATTTGCCTGATTCCCGGTCTATCAACTGCCAATCCACTCGCAAGTTGTTGGTTAGCGTTAAAGCAGCCCCACAATACGCTGTGGGGCTGTTGATTTAGTGGATTTCTGAAGGCCAAAGAATGATGCAGGTTAGTTCCCTTCCCAAACCGCGATTTCAATTATAGTCAAGTTTTCTGGCAGCCTTTCCAGGTCTTCCTCAGCAAAGTAACCCTCTCCAAAGGTTGCGGCTATCTCAAAATAGGTTCCATCCGTGTGACAAACCAACAGGTTGTGGATGCCAATCTCAATAAGTTCCTCAAAGAATTGCACGGCATCTTCATCAGCCACATCCCAGGTGGTACAGGGTTCTTCAGACCTAAAAGATAAGTACGAATATTCAGACTGGAAGAACGCCAGGACATCCTCCACTGGATCATTCGTGAGATAGCGGTGTAACGAAGTTTGTGCGTCTAAGTGCGTAACTGAGAATAATTCGGCGCGGGGATAAAGCGCAAATTCGGCCGGTAGATCAGAAACTCCCGGATCAGCAATATCTGCAGGCTCGTCAACGATCACTGGCTCCTCAATTGGTGCATCATCTGGTGGTATCAGCTCTTCAACCAGTTCTTCAGCAGGGCCAATTTGGTCCATCACCTGGTCAATCAAACCGCAAGCCATTAGAAAAATGGCAAATCCGGCGATCAACAACAGAATTTTTAGGGTGGATTTCTTTTTGTTCATGATTTGCTCCTTTATTTCTCTCTACCTCACAGCAGAGAATGATCCTTATTTACACTCTTCAAAACAATTCCAGACATGATAATCAAGTGCCTGTGATGGCCAATTAATCTGGTGTCACAATCTCAATGACTGTGACATTTTCGGGGATCTCAGCCAGGACATCCTCTGGCATGAAGGCTGAGGGCATAAATTCCATCCGGCTAAAATAATCTTCATCTGTGCGGTTAATCATCACATTAATCACGCCTGTTTCTAAACATGCATCTTCCTCATCATCTATCCCCCCAACGCGTTGCCCCTCACTGATATCAAATATTAGATACGGGTATTGTGCCTGATAGAATGCCATCACATCATCCAGGGAATCCTCCGATATATAGCGATAGACCGTTATCTGTGGTCCCCACGGGTTGGTATTGACGAATTCAGCACCCGGGTAAACGGCATGATCGCCAGTTGGTTCTGGGGTAGCCGGTGCTTCGACGTCCGCCGGCTCTTCAATGATCACCGGTTCTTCAATCGGTGTTTCATCACCTGTGACAGGCGCCTCAACCGGTGCTTCCTCGGGTTCCGGTGAAACCGCAGGTGTCCCACAGGCCGTTAACATCAAACCGATCAAAACCAAGGGCAGCAAAAACCACTTATGGCAAAAATACCGCTTCATATCTATTCTTCTTATCATTGGCAAGCGACATTGACACTGTGCAGTTCCCGGGAAGGACGAACCAATCATGGCAGGGCTGATGGTGTTACGATGATATGTCCTACCCCCAGGGGAGCATAGTCCAGCCCCACATTGCCATGACCATACCCGTAATCCATTTACTCGTCAACCATGATAGCAAGCGCGCTGCTTGCATATACACAAATATGCAGTAGGACCTAAACATTCTCGTTGGAATTCTGATAATGTTTTTGTTTGCTGGTGGGTTCGTAGCGTGTTGGACTGGTAAGAGGATGAAAATGGTGAGTTTAAGATCAGTGGGAATCTGTCTATAACGACCAGTCATCCTTAACTGAGGTGCTTATTGATCTAAAAATCGTGTTTGCTTATGAGGAGAAATGCGCTGGTTAGGATACCACCTAACGATTTCGTACCTGATCACCTACTCTTTAATCGCCTAACTTCGATTGCCCATTAACTCATGATTTCCAGCGTAATAGCCCTGCCCTTAATTCGCAAAACAATCGTAGGGTCGGAATTCTGAGTGATCGTCACACCCTCAGAAGCCCTGAACAGCCGATCATTAATGGCTAAGCCCAGCCCTTCCTGACCAAAATCCATTACCAAAATAACGTCAACCTCATTCTCGTCTAATGCGCGCATACCCGCAAATAAATTCTGGCTGATTTGTTCAAGATCCTGATGAGATCCAAGCGTCTGCAATCGAACATTTACCCCATCAAAATAGCACGCATTTTCATCTGACACCATTACCCCCACGGATATATCATTTGCGATAAGCTGACGAGCTGCATTGACCAAGCGTTGCATCGTTGGATTTTGTTCACCCGAGAATAAAAGAACTTTGGCACTGGGTGAATAATGTTTTGATAATGTACCAGGAGAAACTGATGGTGTTGTATCACTTTCCAGCTTGTGAAACATTGGTTGGATTTTTACATTCGAAATGACTTTTTTAAGAACTTCAAGCGAACATCCACCAGGCCTGAGGATGACGGCTTCTGCTTGCGTGAGATCAAGCACTGTGGATTCAAGCCCAATTGAGCTAGGCCCGCCATCGAGGATTAAGTCTATTCGACCCTTAAGATCAGAATAGACATGTTGTGCTGTGGTTGGACTGGGTCTGGTAAATAGGTTAGCGCTTGGGGCGGCAATTGGTACACCTGCATGAGCAATTAATTGTTGTGGAATTTTGTGGCTTGGCATCCGAACAGCAACTGTGTTTAATCCTGCTGAAACTTTACTAGATATATTGAAGGTTCTTTCCAAAATGAAAGTGAGCGGGCCTGGCCAAAATTTTTCTGCTAACGCCCAGGTGATCTGGGGGATATTTATTGCCACATCATGAATTTGATCGATTTCTTTAATATGAACAATTAAAGGATCGGAATAGGGTCGTTTTTTTGCTTTAAAAATTTTCTCTACGGCATCAGGGTTAAAAGCATTCGCGCCTAAACCATATACCGTTTCTGTTGGAAAAGCAACAAGCCTACCATTGGCAATTAATTCCGCTGCTTCCTGAATGATTTCTATATCAGGCTGGTCAGGGTCTACTTGAATAATCCTGGTATTGAGTAAGCTTGTCATATATTTTTACCGAACATGCACGGGTCTCATTGAAATGTTTTTTTGAGCAGCATTAAGGCTAAATTTCTTAAATAATCAGCAAAAATGATCATCAAACTGAATGAATAGTTTAATTAATATAATGGAAGGGTATTGTACCCCGAATGCCAAATAGGTTTGTTCCACCATTTTTTGTAGGAAGCGGGTAAGTGGATGGGGGAAGAGAGACAGAAGATGGGTTGCTGGACAATGAGAACGCTCCTGCCAATGCCCGCCAGGAGATTATGACTGGGATTCGCTCTCCGGTCCCCTGTCACCAATTCCTAATTGACTGATACCCAATCGCCTCAGTTCTCAAATCAAGTATACTAAATTCGTCTATAATATAATAAAGCAAACGACAAAGGAACGCAAATCATGAGTCTATTTGATTTAATTTTCGGCCACCCTGCCATCCGCAAGCTGCCGTCCGATCAGAAAAGAGAGGTTGATCGCCTGCTGGAGGAGCTTGTTAAAATTGGAAAATTAGACGATTACCTGTCGGTTTCCCCCGGTGGGCCATTTAACCTGCGCTGCCACCACACCGGTGCACGCAAAATCGGTGAACGCTTGAACAAGATTGGCGGCCTGGAGTTGATGCAAGCTGCTCGAGCCCATGTTAAGCGTAAACTCAAACCGATCATGGCAGAACACCTAGATTATTGCTGGCAAAATATCGGTGAGTGGCAAGCATAGTTGCACCCAAAACAAACAACTCACCTGGCGTGTTTACCATTTTGGAAGTGAGAAAAATTTCAGCTATAGTTAATGTAAGACATTCATCAGTGTTGCGTTATCATAGGAAAAGGATCAAACATGAGCGATCAAGAATTTCAACAACCAGAAGATCAAGAAGAAGAAATACCAGAACCAGCACCCCAACGGCAACAACGTCCTTATTACCATGATGAAAAGACCGAAGAGAAGTACGAAAAAGAAGACGAAAAACACGAAGAAAAACACAGTCAGGACCCACTCAGCGGCATTTCATGGGCCTTGATCCTGATCTGGGCTGGCCTGGTATTCCTCGCTTCTAATATGGGCTGGCTGGACCGTATCCAGGTGCAGCTTGTATTACCAGATGGGCTGGAGTTTTTGGGATTGCGCACCTGGTACGTGATCGCCCTGGGCGCCGGGGTAATCCTGTTTGCCGCAGGCATCCTGCGCACCTTCGTCCCAGCTTACCGATCATCCACAGGCGAGAATTTTTTCTGGGCAGCAATCTTCCTGGGAATTGGCCTGAGCGGCATCTTCGGCTGGCAGCTGATTTGGCCCCTGGTTCTGATCGGATTGGGCCTGGCAGCCCTGGCCAATGCGCTAATCCGCAGCAAGCGATAACCCTTACAACCCGCCAAAATCGAGGGTTTTAAACATCCGCCAGGAGTGCACCCAGGGGGTATACCAGCGCTCCCGCCCGATACAGCGGAAGTAAGGCGGTGTATAGGCGCGGATCATATCACCTATTTTATAACGCGCCAGTACAGGCGTCGACACGACCAGGCTGCCGGTTTCACCGGGTGCCATTTCATGCAGCAGCTTAACGCCCTGGCGGGTTTCGACCTCAAAGAAGAACAGGTCATAATTCGGTACCCAGGCGCGCTGCTCATCCATCTGCTGGCCAAACATGCCTTCTGTCGCACCGTAAATCTCACGAATGGCAGCCTGACTGCCATAAAACGCCTGCAGCGTACCTGACCGGTAGGTATTGATCCCGGGGGTACTGCCCAGAGTCATTACCTGTACCTGCCATTTATCCTTTGGATAACTGCGGTGCTTCTTATAGAGGTAGCGGCCAAATTCAATAGCAGTCGGTGCCACACCGCCAACCAGAGTCACATTTTGACCCAGGCACTGCTCATATGCCAGGTCAAACCGTTTCTCCCAGGCTGACCAGGCCTTGCTGCCGCCCAAGGCATCAATCGCCTCCTGGGTTGGCAACGAACGTACGGGGGTCTTATGTGAGACAAACTTGGTATAAATTCCCGAACTGTAACCATATTCAACTTCGCGGTCACCGACTTTAACCGTACCCACCACCGAGGGGAAGTTCAGGTTGAGGTTAACGCCCGCAAAAACTTGCGGGGATCGGGTTTGCGCGGCATACATCATCACTGCCCGCCCGGCTGATACGCGCATTTCGATGTCGGTGGCGGTCATGGGTATGAACTTGGTTTCGCCCTTGGTTGTTCCCCGAGTAATTGCCCAGCCATGCGCTGGCTCGTTCAACAGCAGGTCATTCTCTCCCGCCATCACACGATTGATTAAGGGTTGGTAATCCTCATATGTAGCAATAGGAAACTTCTCCCGGTAATCGTCGATCGAACCCACCTTTTCTGCACCAAATTTCTCGCCATATGCTGTTTGAGCGTATATACCCAACAGCGTACGCAAGACAGATTCCTGGGCTTGCACAGGGTTTTCCAGCGAAGCCTGCCAGGGCTGCAGCATTTTTGCAATCATTGCCATTGGATCATGGGGAGTGGCCATCATCTCTCCTTTTATTAGAAAATGAATAGTCTTTTGATTTTATCATCAATTGATAATGGGTCTTGATTTCGATGACCACAGCACTAAGATTGTTACCTAAACAAAGGTGAGATGCCTTCTTAAGGCTATGTTACAACCTATTTCTCCGACATGATCCGGATTTTCCTTAAACCCAGAAAAACCATCACCCCCACGGTGACCACAAAATAGGCGCTGAACAGGGCGGCCTCAGCCAGGTATCCCAGAACAGGCACAATTAAAAACGCCAGGCCGACTTTCGCCACCATCGCAAAAAAGCTCACCCATAACGGCAGGTCCGCCCTGCCAAATGCCAGCAGCAAAGAGCGGTTCCAATAAAAAATGTTGGCAACCCCAAACCCGATCAGCAGCACCAACAACACGTTAAAGGCAGGGGCAAAGGCCTCTTTGTAGATGAAAATGGTGCGCCCAAACAGAGACCAGGGCGAGAAAAGTAATTGTCTGCCTACCAGCAGCATCCCGGCTGCTACCGCACCCGTCCACGCACCGGATATGACCGTCACCCGGGTGAGGAGCTGTTTCAAGCGGTCCCATTCCCGCTTCGCCACATAGCGGGTAATTTCTGGGAAGGTGGTGCTGATAAAGGGTGTGATTGGCATCACCACCAGGTTGATAACTGCCAGTGCAACCTTAAAATAACCCGCCACCGTGGTGTCAAAGAAATAACTGACCCACAAAACTTCGCTATCTCGAGCAAGAATGGTCACCGAGCCGCTGAAATTTGAGTTGACAGCAAATTTTATCATCGGTTTACGCTCGGGTAGGTTACCCCGCATCGGTGTTCGCCACCAACCCTTACCCAGGGTTTTGGGCAGCCAGTAAAGTGCCAGGACAACTGGCCCAATTCCAAGGATCATCTTCCCCACCAGGTAAACCACCATGACTGCAAAGACTCCGCCCTGGTTTACCATAACAATTGCAAACAAGCCTAACAAGGCAAGACTTTCAACAAAATTTAACAAAGCCAGAGATTTAAACCGACCCATCACCTGCAACGCGCCGGTTGCTGTTTCAGTGATGACGTTGCCAAGGATGGTGATACCATAAATAATAAACAGGGGCTGGGTGGAAAGGTCGTTCGCAAAGGTCAATGCCCCCCACCTTGATAAAGCCACCAAAACCAGGTAGGCCAGCAGCGATGTGGATAGTTCCGTCAGACCGGCTACCTTGAGGATCGCAGAAGCATTTTTGCGTTTATCTTCCGCCAGGTAGGCACCCATATAGCGGACAACAAAATCTCCCATTCGGAAGGACAGCAAACGATTGATATTGGTGACAAAACTGATCACCACACCCAGCTCGCCAAAACTCGCCACCCCCAGCAGGTTGGCTGCCAGGATGCTCAGAATTGCGCTGGCAGCCTGTCCCGAGAATAAATAAGCCGAATTGCTGACAACCTTTTTGAGAATGACGTCTTTACCCCAAGACTTAATACTGGAGAGAATTCGCCTCACGCCGTCTCGCTTTCGCTGCGGGCGTCAAACGCCGTCTCGCTTTCGCTGCGGGCGTGATTTATATTATCCCACCTGCCCCTTATGGGGTTTCGACCTGGCTCGCCCACGCACGTTCTTCCATGTACCAATTAACCAGGTGAGACACACCTTCATCCAGGTCAACCTGTGGTTCCCAGCCCAGCAATTGTT
Organism: Candidatus Brevefilum sp.; assembly: GCA_007135845.1. The sequence goes on along the minus strand of SLIC01000075.1, from coordinate 9,267 downwards.
TGGCACGGGTCACATCCGCCTGGTTGGTGTGCACATCCGCGGGATGAAAGGCTTCGTAAGTCACCTGGGCACGTTTACCGATGCGTTCTTCCAGCATATGGATCAGTTGATGGATGGTGATCACCTCGTGCCCGCCCAGATTGATGACTTCATAACCCAAGGGCTGCAGCGCCTGGATGGTGCCCCGTGCAATATCATCTAAATAGGTAAAACCGCGCGATTGCTCTCCATCCCCGTTGACGACTACGGGTTTGCCTTCAGCGATCCACTGGCAAAACCGAAACATGACCATATCCGGGCGCCCCGCAGGGCCATAGACCGTGAAGTAGCGCAGTACCGTCACATCGATGTTGTACAGGTGATGATAGGCAAATGCCATCGCTTCAGCGCCTTTTTTACTGGCAGCGTAAGGCTGCAAGGGATGATCGGTATCATCCGTCTCTTTGAATGGCGGTGTTGATTCTTCGGCATACAGGCTGGATGTCGATGCCAGGACAAACTTTTCAATACTGCGGCGACGGCACACCTCTAAGAGGTTCAATGTGCCGGTCATATTGGTGTCCACATACACCCAGGGATCGGTCAGGCTGGTGCGCACGCCCGCCCGGGCAGCCAGGTTGATCACGCCAGAAACCACCCCGGGCAGCCAGGAATCCAGCACTTCAATCGCTGTCCGCTCTGAAATGTCAGTTTTCAGAAAGTGGAAATTCGGTAACTTTTCTAACCGGTCCAGGCGGTATTTTTTCAAGCGGATATCATAGGCATCATTCAAATTATCCACACCATAGACATGATGCCCAGCATTAATCAAAAGTTCCGCGACCCGGAAAGCAATAAACCCAGCGGCGCCTGTCAACAGGTAATTATTAGGCATTAGAGCGAAACCACCTTGGGATTATCTTTGCCACTTTTACCCAATGCATTGCGAGTGTCAACGATCAGTTGGGCTTGATCAAGGATCGCCTCGTAATCATAGTCCGAGTGATTGGTGATAATGGCCACACAATCCGCTTTACGCGCCGCATCCATCAGGTTGGGAACTGAGGTCATCTGCAAACCATCATAATCAAATTGGGGAATAAAGGGATCATGATAGCTTACCTGAGCGCCTTTTTCTTGCAGCAGGTGAATCACATCCAGAGCTGGTGATTCCCGCAGGTCATCAATGTCGGGTTTATAGGCAACCCCTAAAATCAAGACATGGCTGCCGTTGACCGGTTTTTGATGCAAATTCAGGGCATCCTGGATCTTTCCCATGGCATACCGCGGCATGTTGGTGTTGATTTCAGAAGCCAGTTCGATGAAACGGGCAGTGTAGTTCAGCGATCTGAGTTTCCACGAGAGGTACAACGGGTCAATCGGGATACAGTGACCGCCCAGCCCAGGCCCAGGGGTGAACTTCATAAAACCAAAGGGTTTGGTGGCGGCGGCCTCAATCACTTCCCAAACATCAATATCCAGCCGGTCACACATGATGGCTAATTCATTAACCATGCCAATATTGATCATGCGGAAAGTGTTTTCCAACAGCTTGGTCATCTCTGCCACCTCACAGGTGGAGACTGGCACAATCGTTTCAAGGGCTTCAGCATACCAGGCTGCAGCCACCTGGCCACAGTCCTGTGTGATGCCGCCAATCACCTTGGGGGTATTGATCGTCGTCCAGTCCTCCCGTCCAGGGTCCACCCGCTCTGGTGAAAAAGCCAGGAAAAAATCTTCACAGATGGAAAGGTCACTGGCACTTTCGAGCACTGGCAGGATCATCTCACGGGTTGTACCGGGATAAGTGCTCGATTCTAAAACGATCACCATGCCCGGATGTAAATACGGTGCCAAGGATTGCGAAGCTGACGCAATAAAGGATAAATCCGGATCACCAGTTTTGCGTAACGGGGTGGGGACACAGATTGAGACTGCGTCTGTGTCTGCCAACAGCGCATAATCGGTGCTGGCTGAAAGCTTGCCGGCATCCACCAGCGCCTTAACCCGCTCTGAGGCCACATCGATGATATAGCTCTCTCCCCGGTTGATGGCAGCGACCTTATCCTCATCGGGGTCCACACCAATCACAGTGAAACCTGCCTCACCAAAAACGACTGCCAGGGGCAAGCCAACATATCCAATACCAACCACGCCTATTTGGGCAGTTCGATCTCGAAACTTTTGAAGTAGTTGCTCTTTAATCGATTCCATTGATCTATCCTTCATATTTATTTAACTAAGAAATAATTTTATCATACACGAACAATTTGATCATCGTCAGCAGATCTCAGAACTTTGCGTTATGAGAGTGTGTTTAAACAATTCCAATGATATGCTTTCATCTTTCACCATTCAGCGAATATCCACCAACTAAGCTCTGCTATCTGAGTTCTACCTAATACCAAATCACCTATTACCTTATCACCTCATTTTTGGCCATTCCGAACATCCAATTAGCACTAAAACAGGCTCAGTTGCTCCGCATCACTTTCATCAATCGAGCGATCCTCCTGGAGGCCCTGGTTGGTTTCATCCAGTCCAGCAGTTATACCACGCGCACCTTGCGCTTCTGTGAGCAAACCAGGCAGTTTAGCAAAATCTTCTTTAACCACACCCCGCAAGGAAGGCTGATGCAATGCAGCGGCTGGATGATACATAGGGATCACCATTCTTCCATGCGACCAGAACTTACGTCCATGGATCAGGCTGATTTTTCCATTATTGATGAATTGTCCCATTGATACACGACCAAGGGTGATAATCACATCAGGATTGATGATTGCGATTTGCCGTTCAAGATAGGTTTTACATGCATCCAATTCCTCGGTTTGAGGATCCCGATTTCCAGGCGGGCGGCATTTGACCACATTGGTGATGAAAACACCCTCCCGAGTCAACCCGGCCACGCCCAGAAGCTCATCTAAAAATGAACCTGCTGCACCGACAAAGGGTAAGCCTTGCTCATTCTCGTGAAAACCTGGTCCTTCACCAATAAATAAAATATTGCTGTGAGGGTTACCAACCCCTGGCACAGCATTCTTGCGAGAATGGTGCAATTTACATCGGGTACAGACCCTTGTCTGTTCAGCGATCTCTTGTAAAACCTCTTCGGGCGTCATCATAAAACCTCCACATGATAAATAAAACACCTGACAATACTATCCGGGATTAGCCAGATCGGCAAGCTTTTCGGGATTGATTTCTGCCAAAGTCATCAAGACCGCATCTTCTTGGGTGTCCTGGTAATATCCTTTACGCAATCCAACCACCTCAAAACCAAATTTTTTGTAAAGGTTCTGGGCTGCCTGATTGCTCATCCGGACTTCCAACAGCGCATATGCTGCGCCAGACCGGGCTGCCTCCAACAACACTTTTGCCAGAAGACGCTGGGCAATGCCTTCCTGGCGATATCCTGGTCTGACTGCCAATGTCCCGATATGTGCTTCTTCAAGGATCAACCAGACCACGATGGTCCCCACGATAATGGGCGATTGATCCGACATCCTCTGTTCTGCCACCCAGCATAGTGAATTCGGATTCTGCTTAATTTCATACAAAAAGGCATCCTTTGGCCATGGCAATTGAAAGGAAAGCCTGTCAATCTCTTCTACCTGATCTAAATCTGCTAAGGACATCGGGCGCAAAATTGTCTGCACCTTAAGACTCCACCTTTGTCTTAACCAGGAATATTGTTGGCAGTGCTCAGGTAAATGGGTGATAAGGTTGCCGGGTCATCAAAATCACCAACAATGATTCGTACCCAGCCCAGGGCTGCCAGGAAGCCAGCCCGCCGCAAACAGCGTTCCGGTGGGACAATTTCAGCATTTTTCCATCGACGCCCAAGGATACTGCGACCCTCCTGTGACAGCTCTCCACAGATCAAAGTAGGCGATACAATGGTCCTGACTAGTTCCCTGGCGTCAACCACGGCGGGTTCATCCTGAGCCACCCAGGCATCACCCTGAACCTTGTAGGTAACATATGCCAGCCGACGCCGCCCCGCATGTAATACAGCCAGCATCGGCCGCTCATCCAGGGGTTGCGCTGCGGCTATCACATCCAGCGAAGGCACCCCCACCACTGGGATGGACAGCGCTAATGCCATCCCTTTTACAAGAGCCAAACCAATCCGCAAACTTGTGAACGAGCCCGGACCAGTTGCCACTGCCAAACTAGTCAAGTCCTCATGGGTGATGCCAGTTTTCTGGAATAACCGTTCAATAGCCGGTGCCAGTTCCACAGTGTGATGGTGTTGACTCTCCCAGGTTGTCTCATAACGCACATAGGTGCCATCGTACAAAGCCAGGCTGATCCACGATGTCGAAGTATCAAGGGCTAATAACACTAGAAAACTCCATATATCTTCCGTCGCAAACGCTCAACTATCTGCTCATACCGCTCTCCCTGTGGGGCTAGCAGCATGGTTCGGTGCTCATCCGCTGAAAATGAAAGCCGAATCCACAGGTTTTTTACCGGTAAAACCTCCTTGATCCGCTCAGCCCATTCAATCACCAGTGGACCTTGCAGTATCATGCGGTCAAGATCTAAGTATTCAGCTTCGAGTGCATCTTTCAGACGGTAAGCATCAATGTGAAACAGCAGCTCATCATTAGGACGGCGGTATTCATTTACAATGGCGTAGCTTGGGCTGGTTACCTGGTCCAGGGTCCCCCATCCCTGGCCGATCCCCTGCACAAGTGTGGTCTTTCCCGAGCCTAAATCACCCTCCAGGCAAATGACGTCACCTTGCTTAAGGTGACCGCCCAGGTGGATGCCCAGCCGGCGGGTTTGATCGGGGCTGCGGCTGAAGAACTCAAAATTACGATCATCTAATATTGGCATAATGTCTGATAATTATCATAACAGATTTAGGCCTTTTTTACCGCATTAATTATCCTGTGCGCAATTTTCCTGGCAGCATCAGGCTGGGCTAAGCTTTTTGAAATACCAGCAACCTGTTGCCGCAAATCCGGGTTTTCAACCCACTGGCGCAATGCGGTGACAACACTTTCCGGAGATGGCGCCCACACCCCAGCCCCTTTATCAACAACATAATCCACATTGCCCTCTTCTTGACCAGGCATGCGCGTGTACAGAATAATGGGCAGCCCGGCAGTAAATGCTTCACTGATCGTCCCCGGTCCTGCTTTGGTGACAATAATATCTGCCGCATTCATCAAGTCGGGCATATTTTCAACAAAACCAAAAATTAGGTTTCTCGTTGTCAACGGTTTTTTCTGCAGGTTGCGCTGTAATGTTTCATTACGACCGGTAATGATCACCATCATCAGATCCATCTGAGCCCGATCTACAGCCCGCACCACTGCTTCAATAGGACCCATCCCCTCGCCGCCGCCTACCATCAACACGATAGGAATGCTGTCAGGCCATCCCAACTGCATCCTTAATTGGGCTTTTGGCGCCGTAGGGTGACGATACTTATCCGATATCGGCTGTCCAACCACTTCCATACGGTCGGCGTCCATATCATTCTCCAAGCCGCGTTGCAGGGCTTCTAGTGTTGGGACCAGGGTCATGGTTGCGTGATTGTTGTACCAAAACACGTGGGTTGAAACCATGTCCGTGACCACGATCATGTATGGTGGATGGTCAGGCCCTAATATCCGCAAAACAGGGGTGTTGATGATCGGGTGCACCGATACAAACATATCACAGGGATGCTCTTTAACGAGGTCCTTGGCAGCATGGCGGATATACGGCCACAGCACATCATAAACCAATTTTGATCGGTACTTTCCGTTGCTGAGTTTATAACCCCACGCCCACAGGTTCGGTACCTGTGCCATATGTGAATATGTGGCGGCAGCCATATCAAAAGGTGGGGGACCGTATTTATCAAAGAAATCCAGCATTTCTGTTGAAACCTGGTCAGGATAATAAATTTCCAAAGCTTCAATGATCGCTTTGGCCGCACTACGATGACCACCGCCAGTATCAGAAAATAGAAAGAGGACATGCGGTTTTTTATTCATGGTTATTGTCATCCGCTTCTGCCCTGCTAACAACCGCTTTCACCCGATTCTTCAATGACCGCCGATCTAACATCACCCGGCGATCACAGGTAAGGCAAACAATGCCAATATCCGCACCTAAGCGGACCACCTGCCATTCGTAGCCACCGCAGGGGTGTGGTTTTCGTAATCGAAGAACATCTCCAAGACCAAGATCAGACAGCATGTTTGGATTATACCATTCAGTCGATTGCCCCTATTTTTCGGATTTTACACCTTACGATGGCAAAATCCTCATCAACATTACCCGTTAGGAATCACCTGAGTCAAAGAGCCAAATGCAAAGGGCTGTTTGAGCCTATAAATCTCCACCCTCAGCCAACAGTTGCTGCAACCGGGGGTGATCTGTATAAAACCCACGGTATTCGGGAGGCAGCAGCACAGCAATTCGACACATAATTTCATCAGTCGACTGGGATAACCAGTTTTGCCGATCGCTTTGATCAAATTCTGGCAGGTAATAGGGTGCACCAATCCGCACAGTGATGGACGGTCGGCGTAGTTTTTTCCAACAGTCATTGATCTTTTCTGTGCCAAATATCCCCACTGGCAATATGGGCACTGAAGCTCTAGATGCCATCACTGCCGAGCCTTCCTTGCCCTCCAACAACCCCACCGAACCGCGGCTGCGGGTACCTTCTGGCGCAATGCCGACCACTTTCCCACTTCTTAAATAATCTAAAACCTGGCGAATGGCTTGAAAATCTATGTTCTGTCGGTCCACCCAAACAATCTCACCAATCTTTTCGAGGATCCATTTAAAGAAAGCTTTCTTCTGATACTTTTTAGCGACAATAGCAACCAGGTCTGTACGCTCTGTGATTGCCATTAAAAAGGGAACATCCAAACGGCTCAGGTGATTGGCCGTCATCATCAAACCACCCTGTGGGGGAATTTTTTCAGCACCAATAACTTGAAATTTGGATAACTTTTTAAGTAAAAATATAACCGGTTTGAATAAGGGTCTTTCAGACATAATTTTGTGAGTCCTCCACTTGGTTAATAACCCTTATCTGCCATTTTCGTTCTTCTTGGATCAAAACTCTCTTGCAATGCTGTAATTATCTTCCAAAGCTTCATCCGTTTCTGCTTGTGAGCGCAGATGGCGGTTGATCAGTAACAAGCAAACAATTGACACCAGTAACAGAAACACCAGCGGTGAGTGGTAAAGAAGCATCTGTGCTATTGTTGGCTCCGTACCCAATAAAAATAGCGGCGCCGCGCCTGAAACCAGGGCTGCGGCGTTCCAGATGCCATGGAGCACAAAAGCACCCAAGGTCAACAAGGAAAGTGAAAGCCATTTTCCATCCCGCCAGGCTTTTGCCAATCCCCAGCCCACCAACCCAGATGCAAGGATGTGCAGGACGCCGGTACCCGCCCTGCCTACTGCCATAAACAGCCAATCCTCAGCCAGCAGAACATTGGTGAAGTAAAAGATGTTCTCCATTAAAGCAAAGCCAGCGCCACACAACATTCCCCCCACAAACCCCTCTTGAGGCGAAATTTTACTTCTCACCAATCCCCACAACGCCAGGGGTTTGAAAACCTCTTCTACGATGGGGAAAATTCCGCCAAATAATGCCAGGGCCCAATAAATGACGCCCGGCTGCAATACATACGGCTCAATAAACTGGATCAGGCCTTCGATGTCCTCTCCAAAGATCATCACCTGGTTAAACAGGTAGGTGATCTCTCTTTCGAGTTGGGGATCAGCCATAAAGCGGAAACTAATCCAAACCCATCCTGCCCCACCGATCAGCGCGATGGCGAGTAATTCCACCAGGATGACGATTATGGGTAAAACGATGATGCTAAAACCGAAAATCCGCCACTGTCTCATATGTGTGCCGCCATCCAGACTGCGCCGTGCCACGAAAAAGATCAATAACACCGGCAATCCCGCAACCAGTACATTGATCGGCCCTAGTAAAAACATGGCGAGATTTTCATTACTGGCAACCAACCAACCCAGACCAACGATGATCGGCCAGGCAATGACCACCCAGGGCAATCTTTGATATAAGCTGGATTTTTGAGCATCCAACCAGTGGGGAACAGGCGCTCCTCGCAAACGTGAAATACTGACCAAGACGAGCGGCATGAGCAACAATCCACCCAGGATAGAAGTCCACATGAACAACCCGATGCTTATACTCTGCTGTGCGGGAACGGTTACATCAATGATCGATGTCAACCAAAAGATCCCCAAAGCAAATGCTTGCACAACAAAAAACATGATGCCCAGTGCACTGATTAGCAAGGTTAGGATAACGCGCCAATCTTTACCTGGTGATTTTAACTGTGCCATTAGGCGAATCCCCTTTCAGATCTATTCTTCGATGATTTCAATCTCGTTAATTACCGTGGCATCCTCAAAACCAATCGCAGTTTGGGGATCTCGCAGGGCAATCGCCTTTAAAATATCCATACTTTCTGCGGAGACTTCACCAAAAATGGTATACCCACCATCAAGGTTCGTGACCGGTGCGAGGGTGATGAAAAACTGACTGCCATTGGTATCCACCCCGGCATTAGCCATCCCGAGGATCCCAGCTCGGTCAAAGGAAAGGTCATTATCGGTTTCATTAGCGAATTTATAACCGGGACCAACCATACCAAGCCCGGAAGGATCACCCGCCTGGGCGACAAATCCCGGTAAAACTCGATGAAAGTAAACCTCGTCAAACCAGTTATTTTGCGAAAGGAAAACAAATGAGTTAACGGCCAGCGGGGCAACATCAGCATACAATAAGATTTCAATTTCGCCAGCACTGGTATCCAACCTGGCAGTATAGCTGCGTTGCGGATCAATCACCCAGGGTGGACAGGTTTGAATACCATCAAATTCATAAATGCCAACCAGGCCAAAGATGTCAGGCCGATTCTCGCGGAAAATGCGATCATTAACAGCTACAAAGGGTGTGTAACGCACACCCAACTCCAACGCTGCCTGGGTCTCTTCTTCCAGGGCAGCACGGGCACCCTCATCAAACAAATCGCTCTCAAACTGCGCCACATCCAGATCCAGGGCACCGGCCTGGGCCGTCAGCCATTCAATGAATTGGTCGTCTGAAAAACCTCGCCATTGGGCCTGGGTTTGGAACAAAAGGTCTTTCATTTCCCAGAACATTGCCTGTGCACCTGCTGCTTCTGCAGCCATGGCAGCCACAACCGACCGATCTGTTTGAGAAGGGAGAGGGAAATGCCTGAACACGTGCCGGATTGAGGTTGGGAACTGATCCATTAAAGCCTG